>CACYCV010000263.1 GCA_902772955.1 uncultured Ruminococcus sp. | reverse complement strand
TTGCTCCACTCCGTTCCGCTTGGTTTCGCCGTGTCCAGCTTTACTGCCGCGGCTTCCACCCCACACGGCGCTTACGCGCCGCTTTGGGGTGGTTGCATTATGACCGGAAGGACGCTTTACTTCACCTTTCCATAGATATCACTTCCCTTACAGTTTTTATCCGAAGGGGTGCAGGGGGCGACCGGAAAGCCCCCTGTGTACACTGGAAGTGCGCGCGTCTGCAGGAAGTGTCCTTGGGGTATGCCCGCGCGGACACTCCCAGAGAAATCAATTTTTTAGATTTTACCCTTTTTCTATTGATCTTTGATCAAACACAAGTTTTTTTGGAAAGGGGTCCGGGGAAAACCCTTTTTTTCAAAAAAGGGTTTTCCCAGGCAGGGTTTGGGACAGAGTCCCGATATTCCGGAGAAGTAAGCTGATTTCCGTGTCACGCACCGAAAGGGGGTTGCCTTTTTGAAAAAGGAAAGGTATAATAATGTTACATAAGGCGCGGACAGGTGCGTCATTACCAATAAGAAAAGGGTTTAAAGAGATATGGCAAACAAAATCGGAAGAAACGACCCCTGCTGGTGCGGCAGCGGAAAAAAGTACAAGAAATGCCACGAGGAATTTGATGACAGGATTGCCCTGTACCGGAGTGAAGGACATGAGGTGCCGGATCGCAGCATCATCAAGACGCCGGAACAGATTGCAGGCATCCGGGAGAGCTGTAAAATTAATATTGCGGTGCTGGATTATGTGGCAGAGCATATCCGTGAAGGGATGACAACCCAGGAAATTGACGACCTGGTGTCCTCCAAAACCGCCGAGCTGGGGGGTATTCCTGCGCCGCTTCATTATGAGGGCTATCCCAAAAGTGTCTGTACCTCTGTCAATGAGGTTGTGTGTCACGGCATTCCCTCTGACCGGGTGGTGCTGAAGGACGGAGATATCATCAATGTGGATGTTTCCACCATTTACAAGGGGTATTATTCGGATTCCTCCCGGATGTTCTGCATCGGCAACGTCAGCCCGGAAAAGAAAAAGCTGGTGGATGTTGTCAAGGAATGTGTGGAATTAGGTCTGCAGCAGGTCAAGCCGTGGGGGTTCCTGGGAGATATGGGACAAGCCGTCAATGATCATGCCAAAGCCAACGGCTACAGCGTCGTCCGGGAAATCGGCGGTCACGGTGTGGGACTGGAATTCCATGAGGATCCCTGGGTCAGCTATGTTTCCAATGCCGGGGAGGAAATGCTGATGGTGCCGGGAATGATCTTTACCATAGAACCGATGATTAATTTGGGAAGTGCCAAGGTCTATGTTGACAAGGATGATGACTGGACCATCTACACCGCAGACAAAAAGCCCTCAGCCCAGTGGGAAATCATGGTTCTGGTGACAGAGGACGGCAACGAGGTATTGTGCTGGTAAAATGCACGTGAGTTCTTTCCTTTTTTCTGTCATCATAGGAAATAATCCAAAAAAGACCGATGAAGCATCAAAAACTTCATCGGCCTTTGTGTTTTGCTGAAATGACGGAAAAAGCGCCGCCCGGGAGATTATGAATAGTCCACCACGTCTACCCAGCTTTTGAGGAATTCCTCCTCACCGGGAATGCGCTTGACCAGCTTGGAGGCGGCTACAATCGGCATCCACTGCTGCACATATTGCTTGGCGGTATCCGTTTTACGGCAGTAAAGCTCCAGATACTGATCGGCAATCTTTTTGTCCCTGAGGGCAAAGAGCAGATAGGTTCTGGCAGCATCTGCCGAGCCGTTGCCCTGGGTTACATGGGACCAGTCAATAATATGGGGTTTGCCCTGGGTGTCAATAATAATATTGCTGGGGTTGAAATCGCCGTGGCACACCTTGTTGTGTTTAGGCATAGACTCCAGACGGGTGTGCAGCTCATAACGGATGGTGGCGTCCAGCTGACCGCCCAGGCTGGAAATTTTGCGGTTCATTTTATCCTTGAGCTTGTTCAGCAGAGGACATTTCTTACTTTGTACCATGATCTGCAGATCGACAAACTGCTCCATGTACCGATCAAAGTTATCCGGATCTTCCTCCATGATTTCCGCGAGGGTCTTACCTTCTACATATTCCATAGTGATGGCCCATTCCCCGTTTACCACCGAAACCTCCTTCAGGGCGGGAATCGGCAGGCCTGTTTCCTCCACACGAGACTGATTCAGGGCTTCGTTCAATATATCCGATTTCGGAAATTTTGCCGAAAACACCTTGACGGCATTGTCACCGTCGCGATAAATTGTTTTTTCAGGTCTTTTTGCGATTACTTCCATGGCTACAGACTCCTTTCGGCATTTTACTGATTCTGATAATTCTTTTTCATTATACTACTGTTTTTATCTAAAGTATAGATGAATTTTGCTTGAATTTTTGTGCTACATTTTGTGTATCCATACAAAATAGATAGTTTTTTTATGTCAATTTTAGTCCAATAGACAAGGAAAACGGCAAATGGTAAACAGAAAAGGGAGGAATTCTGTTTGCTTTCTCCGGCAAATTATCCAGGCTGTCTGCAGGGGGCTTTCCGATCGCTCCCTGCACCCCTTCGGATGGAAAATAAACGAGAAATCTGATATTCAAAATGCGGTGGGGAAAATTTTTCCTCCGGCTTACGCTACCGGAAAGGAAGCATAATAAGTTGGTGACTTCGCCCCCAAGCCCCTTTGGAGTTTCGCTGTCTGCGGACAGCGGCCCGGGGGGAACTTTTGCGAAAAAGTCCCCCCCGGGCCCCCCGAAAACGAACTTAGCAAAGCGTTCCGCCGGTCAAAAGAGAACCGCTCCAGAGCGCTCCGTAAGGAGCGTGAGGAGCGGAAGCCGC
>CACYCV010000262.1 GCA_902772955.1 uncultured Ruminococcus sp. | reverse complement strand
GCCTACACCCAGGTCACCTGCGGGAACGTCGGTGTTGGGGCCGATGTGTCTGTAAAGCTCGGTAACAAAGGACTGGCAGAATCTCATGATTTCCATATCGGACTTGCCGTTGGGATCAAAGTCAGCGCCGCCCTTGCCGCCGCCGATGGGAAGACCGGTCAGAGAGTTCTTGAAGATCTGCTCAAAGCCCAGGAACTTGATAACGCTGATGTTGACGTTGGGAGCAAAACGAAGACCACCCTTGTAGGGGCCAAGTGCGCTGCTGAACTGTACACGGAAGCCGCGGTTGACCTGTACCTTGCCGTTGTCGTCTACCCACGGTACTCTGAAAATGATCTGTCTTTCTGGCTCGGTGATTCTTTCGATCAGAGCGGCCTTCTGATACTGAGGATTTGCCTCGAATACAGGCTCCAGAGAGGTCAGAACCTCGGTGGCTGTCTGCAGGAATTCGGGCTGGTTCGGGTTTTTGGCTGCCAGCTTTTCCAGCTGTTCGCTAACGTATGACATGCTTGTCACTCCTTAAAAAAGTTAAAAAATTTTGATAATCGGGCGGACAAAGAATCCCCAAAAAAGATTTTTCGGCCGCGAACATTTTCATTTTATCACAGGATTCTGCGTATTTCAAGTGTTTTTTAAAAATTTTGCAGGATTGCCCTTGCCAAAATTCAAAATTTTGGATTTTCTCAGAAGGCGTTTTGTCCCAAAACAATCGGAAAAAGGCTTTGGGGGGACTGTCTGTTGGTGAAAGCGAAAAAAAGCACGAAGGATAGCCGGGGGATTCTATGCAAAATGGTAGAGCTGCCGGGGACTTTGGGCAAAAGAGAGAAAAATGCAACCCAAACCTCAAAAATAATAGTTTTTATGTCAAAAAAATATTTTAGTGTTCAACCCCTTGCGAAAACGGCCAGCAGGATGTATAATAAATGGTGTGTTTGATAGACGCCGCTTTTTGCCAAAAAACGGATGTTTTGCGGCTTTTGCCGGGAAAGACGGCAGCAAAGGCACGTCTGCTGCACCAGAGGAAATTGATTTTTTGAATTTCGAGAGGAGAAGTTAAAAATGGAAAAGGCAGAGCTTTTGTACGAAGGAAAGGCCAAGAAGGTTTATGCCATGTCCGATCCGGATTACTGCATGGTGGCTTATAAGGATGATGCAACCGCATTCAACGGTCTGAAAAAAGGAACCATCACCGGCAAGGGCGTTGTCAACAACAAAATGTCCAACTTTATGTTCAAGCTGCTTGAATCCAAGGGCATCAAGACCCATTTTGTAGAGCAGGTCAGCGACAGAGAAACCATCGTCAAGAAGGTCAAGATCGTTCCTCTTGAGGTTATTATCAGAAATAAAGCGGCCGGCTCCATGGCAAAGCGCCTGGGTCTGGAGGAGGGCACAGAGCTGAAATGCACCGTGCTGGAATTCTCCTATAAGGATGACGCTCTGGGCGATCCCCTGATCAATGCCTATCATGCCGTTGCCATCGGTGCTGCTACCACCCAGGATGTGGAAACCATCAGCAAGATGGCACTGGATATCAATAAATATATGGTAGAGTTCTTCGAGTCCGTAGGGGTTGAGCTGATCGACTTCAAACTGGAATTCGGCAAGACGCCTGACGGCACCATTGTTCTGGCAGACGAGATTTCTCCCGACACCTGCCGCTTCTGGGATATCAAGACCCACGAAAAGCTGGATAAGGATCGCTTCAGAAGAGATCTTGGCGGCGTAGAAGAGGCCTATGCCGAAATGATGAGAAGAATCGGCCTGGGAGAGTAATTGTCCCCCGGCGGAACGGCCGCCAACAGAACGGCTTCATTCCGGAAATTCCGTAGGATATCAGCAAAATCCGGCATTTCCGTGTCTTTGTCCGGATTGACATCATTACAATTATGGTACTGCAGGGAGGAGCCTTTTGCAGGCATCCCTGCCGGTGCCCGTATGGGGTGGATTCTTTGAGTATCAGTTCACAGGATTATTTTTCCGAAGAGCTGCACGAGGAGTGCGGCGTTTTCGGCATATACGGTGATGACAGCCTGGCTCCGGCCTATGCCTGCTATAACGGACTTCTGGCGCTCCAGCACAGAGGTCAGGAAAGCTGCGGTATCTCTGTCAATGACAGGGGCGTTATCTCCGGACACAAAAACATGGGACTCGTCAGCGAGGTATTCAATCATGAGATACTGAATGAGCTGAAGGGTCAGGTGGCAATTTCTCATGTAAGGTACTCAACGGCAGGCGGCAGTGTGCGTGAAAACTCACAGCCGCTTGTTATGCGTTATGTCAAGGGAACGCTGGCGATTGCCCATAACGGCAATCTGACCAATGCCTACGAAATCAGACGGGAGCTGGAACGCCGGGGCGCCATTTTCCAGACCACCATTGATTCCGAAGCCATTGCCTATCTGATTGCCCGGGAGCGGATCCGTGCCGAATCGGTAGAGGATGCGGTACTCCGCACCATGAAGCAGATCGAGGGAGCTTATTCCCTGCTGGTAATGAGTCCTCAGAAGCTGATTGCTGCCAGAGATCCCCACGGCTTCCGTCCGCTGTGTATGGGCAGACTGGGAGAGTCGGTGGTTTTTGCCTCCGAAAGCTGCGCCCTGGCAGCCTGCGGCGCGGAATTTGTCCGGGACATCGAGCCGGGGGAAATTGTCGTGGTAGATGAAACCGGTGTGCGTTCCATCCGGACGCTCTGCCCCGTTGTCAGCAAAAAATCCCTCTGCATTTTTGAATATATCTATTTTGCCCGCACGGATTCGGTGATTGACGGACTGAGTGTCTATGAATCTCGCAAGCAGGCAGGCCGCATTCTGGCCAGAGAATTTCCGGTGGATGCGGATATTGTCATCGGTGTTCCGGAATCGGGCATTGATGCTGCCATCGGCTACAGTGAGGAATCCGGCATTCCCTATGAAAAGGGAATCGTCAAAAACGGCTATATCGGCAGAACCTTCATCAAGCCGACCCAGAAGGAGCGGGCCAACAGTGTCAGACTCAAGCTGAACCCTCTGGCCTCTGTTCTGAAGGACAAGCGTGTGGTGGTCATAGACGACTCCATTGTCAGAGGTACCACCTGTGACAGAATCGTCAAGATGCTGCGCAACGCCGGTGCCAAAGAGGTTCATCTGCGAATCAGTTCCCCGCCCTTCATCTGGCCGTGCTTCTATGGCACGGACATTCCCTCCCGGGACGAGTTGATTGCGGTCAGACATACCATTGAAGAGATCTGTGAGCTGACCGGAGCCGACACCCTGGGCTTTTTGCCGCCGGATAAGCTGGACGAAATGCTGGGAGGACATCCCACCGGTTATTGCGATGCCTGCTTCTCCGGACGTTATCCCACCAAGATTCCTGCCAAGATGCTGGCAGGCAAGGAACGGGGAGGGGTCAATTTTGACAAAAAGCTGCCTCCCAAAAAGAAGCCCTCAGAAGCAGTCTGTGTCGGCAAAGACGGTGCGTGACCGCACAGGACGGTTCGCGGCGCGCTCCACTCCGTTCCGCTCGATTTTGCCGTGTCTCAACTTGATTGGCCGTGGCTTCCACCCCACACGGCGTTCACACGTTGCTTAGGGGTGGTTGCGTATTAACCGGAAGAACGCTTCGCAAGCCTCCCCTGACAAGGGGAGGTGGCACGGCGTAACTCGTGACGGAGAGGTTTATAAGGCAGCACACTCCACTAAACAATGAAATAGGATGTCAAACGAATTCGTCAGCTTGCCGCGGTTTCCCCTCGTCACGCTCCTCACGGAGCGCTTTGACCGTTTCATTTAGATTTTCCAACCGAAGGGGTGCAGGAGGCGACCGAAAAGCCCCCCCTGCGTACGTTTGACGTGTTCGCTTCGCTAAGTCCGTTTTCGGGGGTCCCGGGGGACTTTTTCGCAAAAGTCCCCCCCGGGCGCACTCCGCAGAGTGCGAAACTCCAAAGGGAAGAATCACAGAAAATACTGGCAGAGACGAGAGCTCTGCGGAAAGGTTGTCCACATGAGAGATACATACGAATCACCGCTTTCGTCAAGATATGCGGACAAGGAAATGAAATACATTTTTTCGCCGGACATGAAATTCAAGACCTGGAGAAAGCTATGGATTGCCCTGGCGGAGGCAGAGCATGAGCTTGGCCTGAACATTACGGAAGAACAGATTGAAGAGCTGAAGGCTCATGCCGAAGATATCAATTACGAAGTGGCGGAGGAACGGGAAAAGGTTGTCCGCCATGACGTCATGTCCCATGTCTATGCCTACGGTGTCCAGTGTCCCAAGGCGGCAGGCATTATCCATCTGGGTGCCACCTCCTGCTATGTGGGTGACAATACCGATGTGATTATCATGACAGAAGCACTGAAAATCGTTGAAAAGAAGCTGGTCAGTGTCATTCGTCAGCTCTCTTTGTTTGCGGAAAAATATAAGAATCTTCCCACCCTTGCCTTTACGCATTTTCAGCCGGCACAGCCGACAACGGTGGGCAAGCGGGCTACCCTGTGGATCCAGGATCTGCTGATGGACCTGGAGGATGTGCGCTATGTCATTTCCGGCATGAAGCTTCTGGGTTGTAAGGGTACCACCGGCACCCAGGCCAGCTTCCTGGAGCTGTTTGACGGTGACCATGAAAAATGTAAGGAGATCGACCGTCGGATTGCCCGGAAAATGGGCTATTCCGACTGCTTTGCCGTGTCCGGCCAGACCTACTCCAGAAAGCTGGACAGCAGAGTGGTGAATGTTCTGGCAGGCATTGCCCAGAGTGCTTCCAAATTCTCCAACGATATCCGCCTGCTGCAGCACCTGAAGGAGATCGAGGAGCCTTTTGAAAAGAACCAGATCGGATCCAGCGCCATGGCCTACAAACGTAATCCCATGCGCTCCGAGAGAATGACCTCTCTGTCCCGCTATGTCATGATAGACGTGCTGAATCCCTATATCACCGCCGCTACCCAGTGGTTCGAGAGAACCCTGGATGATTCCGCCAACAAGCGTCTGAGCATTCCTGAGGCGTTCCTGGCGGTGGATGCCATTCTCAATCTCTATCTGAATGTCAGTGACGGCCTGGTGGTCTATGAAAAGGTGATTACCGCCCATCTGATGAACGAGCTGCCCTTTATGATGACCGAAAATATCATGATGGACGCCGTCAAGGCAGGAGGCAACCGTCAGGAGCTGCATGAGAAGATCCGTGAGGCTTCCCAGATCATCAAGAGCAGCGGCGGCCGCAACGATCTGCTGGAAAAAATCGCCGCGGATCCCGCTTTTGGCAAGACCCTGGAGGAGCTGCAGGAAATCTGCCGTCCCGAAAAGTATGTGGGCAGAGCGCCGCAGCAGACAACCGATTTTCTCAATGAAACCGTTGCCGCAGCACTGGCACCCTATGAAATGCTGGAAACGGAAAAAGCAGAAATCAATGTGTAATATCAATCAATCCTGAAATTAATTATTTCTAAGAATTTACAAACGAAAGGATGAAGCAAATACCATGGTCAGAGCAATCGTTGGCGCCAACTGGGGCGATGAAGGCAAGGGCAAGATTACAGACGTGCTGGCACAGGAGTCCGATATGGTCATCCGCTTCCAGGGCGGCAGCAATGCAGGACATACCATCATCAATCATTACGGCAAGTTCGCCCTGCATCAGCTTCCCTCCGGCGTATTCAATCAGAAAATCATCAATATCATCGGCAACGGCGTGGCCCTTAGTGTGGAAAACCTGGTCAAGGAGATCCGGAGCCTGATCGACAGCGGCGTTCCGAAGCCGAATATTCTCGTTTCCGACAGGGCACAGATCGTCATGCCCTATCATAAGCTGTTTGACTGCTATGAAGAGGAGCGTCTGGGAGGCAAAAGCTTTGGTTCCACCAAATCCGGCATCGCCCCCTTCTATTCCGATAAGTTTTCCAAGATCGGGTTCCAGGTCAATGAACTTTTTGATGACGAAGCCGGTCTGAAAGAAAAACTGCAGCGTATATTAGAAGTGAAGAACGCCATTGTCAGGAACGTTTACCATAAGGAAGAAATCAACCCGGAGGAAATGTTTGCCAAGCTAATGGAATACAAGGCAATGCTGGCTCCCTATGTGGCCAACACCTTTGACCTGGTGCATGATGCCGTGGCTGCCGACAAGAAGATTCTGCTGGAGGGTCAGTTGGGTTCTCTCAAGGATACCGATTTCGGCATCTATCCCATGGTTACCTCCTCCAATACCATTGCCGGCTATGGCGCCGTAGGTGCCGGCGGCATTCCTCCTTATGCCATTAAGGATATTATTACCGTGGTCAAGGCTTATTCCAGCTCCGTAGGCGCCGGTGAATTCGTCAGCGAAATCTTCGGAGAAGAGGCGGAGGAGCTACGCAAAAGAGGCGGTGACGGCGGTGAATACGGTGCTACCACCGGTCGTCCCAGAAGAATGGGCTGGCTTGACTTGGTGGCCACCCGTTATGGCTGCAAGGTGCAGGGGGCTACCCAGGTGGCCTTTACCGTGCTGGATGCGCTGGGATATCTGGACGAAATTCCGGTTTGCGTGGCTTATGAGCTGGACGGCGAGAGAATCGACTTCTTCCCCTCCACCACAAAGCTGAAAAGAGCCAAGCCGATTCTCGAAGTGCTTCCCGGCTGGAAATGCGACATCCGTGGTATCCGCAGGTATGAGGAGCTTCCGGAAAACTGCCGCCGCTATATTGAATTTGCAGAAAAGGCAGTCGGCGTACCCTTCACAATGATTTCCAACGGTCCCAAGAGAGAGGACATTATCTACCGATAAGTAGGGAGGAGTTATCATGTGCGGTATCGTCGGTTACATCGGTTATGAACAGGCAGCCCCTTTTTTACTGGGCGGGCTGGAAAAGCTGGAATACCGGGGATATGATTCCGCCGGTATCTGCCTGCATGACGGACAGGAGCTGGTGGTCAAAAAGGCCAAGGGCAAGCTGGAGGAGCTGAAAAAGCTGACGGATAACGGTGCCTGCCTGCAGGGAACCGTCGGCATCGGCCACACCAGATGGGCAACCCACGGAGAACCTTCTGACGTCAATGCCCATCCCCATCTCAGCGATTCCTGCCGCTTTGCGGTGGTTCATAACGGAATTATTGAAAACTATCTTCAGCTGAAGGACTATCTCATGAGTAAGGGCGTGAGCTTTCGCTCCAAAACCGATACCGAGGTCGTGGCGCAGCTGATTGAATATTACGATGAAGGCGACCTGGTGGACACCGTGATCAAGGTGCTTGCCAAGCTGGACGGCTCCTATGCCCTGGGGGTTATCAGCAAGGATAACCCGGATGAGATCATCGCTGTCCGCAAGGAAAGTCCTCTGATTATCGGTATCGGGGAACACGAGAACTATATTGCTTCGGATGTTCCTGCCATTCTTGCCAAGACCAGAAAAATCTACCGTCTGGAAAACAATGAGATTGCCATTCTTCGCCGTGACAGCGTTCAGATTATCAATACGGACAAGGAACCGGTTACAAAGGAAATTGAAACGGTCAACTGGGATATTGATGCCGCTGAAAAGGGCGGCTACGAGCATTTTATGTTCAAGGAAATCATGGAACAGCCGAAAGCAATACATGATACCATTGCCCCCCGCATCAAGGACGGCAAAATCGTGCTGGACGAGATTCATCTGACGGCAGAACAGATCCGTTCCTTCCGGAAGATCAACCTGCTGGCCTGCGGTTCTGCCTATCATGTGGGCGTGGTGGCAAAATATGTGTTTGAAAAGCTGCTGCGGATTCCGGTGGAAGCAGACCTGGCCTCGGAATTCCGCTACCGGGATCCCATTGTGGACGAACATACCCTGACTATCGTTATCAGTCAGTCCGGTGAAACGGCTGACACCAAGGAGGCCATGAAGGAGGCCAAACGCCGCGGCTCTCATGTGATTTCCATCGTGAATGTGGTGGGCAGCGCCATTGCCTGTGAATCCGATGACGTTATCTATACCTGGGCAGGCCCGGAAATAGCTGTGGCCACCACCAAGGCCTACAGCACCCAGCTTGCGGTGATTTACCTCATCGCGCTGCATTTCGGTGAACTGCTGGGTACCCTGGCACCGGAGGAGTATTCCCGCTATGTGGAGGAACTGCAGACTTTGCCGGATAAAATCGGACAGATTCTCAAAAACGAGGAAAAGGTTCAGTATCTCGCCTCTCAGCTCTTCAATTCCAGAGATGTGTTTTTTATCGGCAGAAATATTGACTATGCCCTGTGCCTGGAGGGATCTCTGAAACTGAAGGAAATCTCCTATATCCATTCCGAAGCCTACGCCGCCGGCGAGCTTAAGCACGGCACCATCTCTCTGATCGAGAATGGTACTCTGGTAATCGCCCTGGCTACTCATGAACCGCTGATTGCCAAGACCATCAGCAATATGGAGGAGGTCAGAACCAGGGGAGCCAATGTGCTGTGTCTGGCCTGTGAGGATCATCCCGAGGTGGAAAAGGTGGCACAGAATACCATCTATATTCCCAAGGCCTGCGATATGATGCTGCCCTCTCTGGCAGTCGTTCCCCTTCAGCTTTTTGCTTACTATGTGGCCTCTCTGAAAGGCTGTGACATTGACAAGCCCCGTAACCTTGCCAAATCCGTTACGGTGGAATAATGAAGGAAAAAATGAATCAACAGAATGAAACAGGATGCTCACTGTTATATAAAAGTATCAAAAAAAAAGAACAGTCGGGCATGCCTTGACTATGCCACGGAAAGCCTTGAATTTTCCAGGACTGTACGGGTGGCAAAACAAACAAGAGGATGAGTGATTGTAAGCTCATTCATAGACGATGACATTTGGAAGGATGAAACAAATGGCCAGCAAAAATGAATCAATTCTGATTATGGATTTCGGCGGTCAGTACAGTCAGCTGATTGCCAGACATGTGCGGGAATGTCATGTATATTGTGAGTTGAAGTCCTATCAGATTTCCGCCGAAGAAATCAAGTCATCCGGCTATCGGGGCATTATCTTTACGGGCGGTCCTAATAGTACTTATGACGAAAATGCCCCGAAATGCGATCCGAAGATTTTTCAGCTGGACATTCCCGTTCTCGGTATCTGCTACGGCGCTCAATTAATGGCTCAGACCCTTGGAGGCAAGGTCCGGAGCAGCGATACCAAGGAATACGGCAAAACAGAAATTGAATGTAACACCTCTTCTTTGATTTTTCATGCGGCAAAAGAAAAATCCATTTGCTGGATGAGCCATACGGACTATATTTCCGAGGTTCCCCATGGATTTAAGATTACCGCCATCTCAGAGAGCTGCCCTGTGGCTGCTATGGAGGATATCAAACGGCATTTCTTTGCTTTGCAGTTCCATCCGGAGGTCAATCATACCCAGGAGGGAATGCTGTATCTGCAAAATTTCCTTTATAATGCCTGCGGCTGTACCGCTGAATGGCAGATGGACTCTTTCGTGAAGGAAACCATTAAGTCCCTGAAAATAACCATCGGAGATAAAAAGGTTCTGTGTGCGCTGTCCGGTGGGGTAGACAGCTCCGTGGCGGCCCTGCTGGTGCATAAGGCTGTTGGCAAGCAGCTGACCTGCATTTTTGTGGATCACGGTTTGCTCCGCAAGGACGAGGGCGACCAGGTGGAACAAATTTTCCGCAAACAGTTTGACATGAATCTGATTCGTGTCAATGCGCAGGAACGTTTCCTCTCCAAATTGTCCGGTGTTACCGAGCCTGAGGAAAAAAGAAAAATCATCGGTGAAGAATTCATCCGTGTGTTTGAGGATGAAGCAAAAAAGCTGGGCAGAATAGAGTATCTTTGTCAGGGTACCATCTACCCTGATGTGGTTGAAAGCGGTACCGGCGAGGCAGCCGTCATCAAAAGCCACCACAATGTGGGCGGCCTCCCGGCAGATGTTGGATTTGAAGGTATCCTTGAGCCGCTGCGGGACCTCTTCAAGGACGAGGTTCGTCAGGCAGGTCTGGAGCTTGGCATCCCGGAATTTCTGGTATGGCGCCAGCCCTTTCCGGGTCCGGGACTGGCTGTTCGCATCCTGGGAGATATTACCGAGGAAAAGCTGGATCTGTTGAAGGACGCAGACGCAATTTTGCGGGAGGAGTTTGCCTCCGCCGGACTGGACCGCCGTGTGAATCAGTATTTTGCCGTACTGACCGGCATCCGAAGCGTCGGCGTTATGGGTGACGGCAGAACCTACGACAATACCATTGCCCTGCGCGCGGTGACGACTGATGATTTCATGACCGCCGACTGGGCCCGTGTTCCCTACGATGTGCTGGAAAAAATCTCCAACCGCATTATCAATGAGGTTCCCCATGTCAACCGTGTTGTTTACGATATTACGTCCAAGCCACCGGCGACTATTGAGTGGGAATAATGACAAAATCCCCCGAAGTCCGCTTTATATGCTGGTTTCGGGGGTGTCTTTTTGCTTTTTGGCGTCAAATTGGCG
>CACYCV010000261.1 GCA_902772955.1 uncultured Ruminococcus sp. | reverse complement strand
GCAGCCCGGTATTCTTTTAAGCGCTCATTTAAACTGTCCATCATTCTCTCCGTTTAATCACACCATATTTTTTCGCCGTCTTCTTTGGCGGCGGCGCTGCCACCACATCTTCTTTCAATGCCTTCTCCAGACTTTCCCAGTCCGGCTGCAGACTGGACATACAGGCCAGATTGTACACAGTCAGGTCAAGGGCCTCATTTCGTTTATCCGTGGCCACAACTTCCCACTGGTAAACGATACGTCCTTTCACTTTGTGTGGTAACTTTGCCTCAGATATCAGCGCCCGGAAATATGCATCGTCATATCCGCGCCGACGAACTACATAGCCAAATTTGTTTACAAGTTCCGAGCTGTTCTTTTTCTTCTGCTTGCTCAGCAATAACAACTCCTGCAAAATCTCATCAGTGCTGCCATTATCCTGTGCATCCAAAGCAAAATGCATATATTTCGGTCCTGGGTCTTTCATTGTCAGGCGGTTCATGACATGTTCTTTGCCGGAATCGACACCAATATGTACAAGATATACGCCTTTATCCTTCAGGAATGTGTACTTGTGAATCAGTGCCGCATCTGATACGTTGCTGCCTTTAATGGCAAACACCTGACGCCAGACGTTCGCTCTTGCGTATTTATAAACCTCGTCCGTATAATGGCCGCCGCTGTCTATAAATGTCCGCCTGATTTTCAGGCTTACCCCGCTTTTAAAATAAAAACGACGGTCAATTATTTTATCCAGTTCTTCCCATACTCGCTTATCATCGGGAGTGCCTAATATAACGCCTTTCTGTATGCCCCAGCACTCTTCGCCGAAGCCCCAGCCTTTTATTTCGTATTCAAGTCGCGTGTCCTGCGTATCTACGGCCATAGTCAGCAGCAGAACGCCGTCCGGAAGCTCCGCCCCATAATCTTCACGCCGGTTCAGGAATTCTTTTTCAGACGTAATCTTTCCCCGCCGTTCATAGGGCAGGCCAAAGCGAGTGTTGTATACTACCTTTTCTTTATCCGGGTCGCCTTCCGCTTCCAGCCACTCAGACATTATCGTTTCCCAAGACACCCATGGGTAGGAGAACGCATTTACGTAAAAACTACGCCGACCTGCCCGTACTGCATCCGGATTTTGCGCTACATATTTTTGCGGCGCCCGTTTCATCTGCTGTTCCGTAAATGCAAAACCGCAGTCCGGGCAATGCCAGGCTACGGCTTTAACGGTTACATGCTTTTCTTTTTTGCTGTCGATGAATGTCTCTGATTCGCAGTGCATCTGGTCGTGGCTGATCAGATGATATTCACCGCAGTTTGGGCATTTGTGTTGCCACTCTTCCTGGGTCCCTGCCTTATATTCATCCTCTATCCGACTGGCTCCCTTATTGACCGGCGTGGATGTCAGCAGCAGGAACCAGTTCCAGTATGTGGTAGTACGCTTTTTCGCAATTTCTATGGGATCCCCTTCTGTGCCGGCGCTGTCCGGGTAGCGGTCGGTTTCATCCGCCATCAGAAAGCGTATCGGTTTGGATGCCAATCCTGACGGACTGTTTGCCCCTGCAATATTTAGACTTCCACCTGGGAAAAACTTGCTCAGAATCGTATTCTGTGTCTTCCGGCTTTTCGGATCCCCAAACAGATTCCGCAGTACCGGTGTTTCTTCCAGCATCGGCGCGATACGCCGTTTAGAATAATCTTCAGCGTCTGTCAGCGTGGGCTGGATCATCATGATCGGGCACGGATCCAGATGGGCAAACCGCCCAATCGTGTTATTTATGATTTCAGACTTACCTCCCTGGGCCGCCCACATTAGCGCCACAATATGCAGCCGGCTGTCTGTCAGACAGTCCATAACATCTTTCTGATACGGAACGTTGGCCGTCCGCCAATGTCCGGGGACCGCGGAACCTAACGGCAACATGCGGTAAGTGTCTGCCCATTCAGATATACTTATTTTGGGAATCGGAGCCAGGGAACGCAGGGCAATTTTCTGGAACAGCTCAATGGTCTTTTGCGCTGCCATCTTCCTGTTCCCCCTTGCCCGCGTCATCGAACATGGTCGGAGTATAGTCTTTCAGTTCCATCAAAGCGAATTCAATTTCCCTGTCCAGCAGTTCCGCAATTTCTCCCTTCAGCAAGCCTTCTAGTTTTGGCGCCATGGTCATCGGTATTCCCAAAAGCCTGGTCCGCAGTTTTACCAGCATATCGCTCATTACCAGTTCCACATCCGAAGCCCGATGGAGTTCATGCCGCCTTTCCTGCAGGTCAAGTTCCGCATTTTCCCTCTTTACCTTTTCGTGGAGCGCTTTTTCCGTTATCAGATCAAGAGATTTGCTCTCTTTGTACTTGTAAGCGTAAAATTCAGCGATAGCGTCCGGCAGGTTGAAATTTCCTTCTGGCTGACGAGTCAGTACTTTTTCATCGGCCAGCTGGTTCGTCCGTCGCTGCGTAATCTTTAAAAGGTTCGCAAGATCTGCAGACGATCCTGTCAGGATTTTCTTTTTTGCCACTGCTATCACCTCACTTTCGACTGGAAATTTTTTGAAATGCAAATTTCCAGATTTTACCATCCCCCTTCCCGCGCCCGCGGATTAAAGAAATTATCTGTTATCCGTCATCAAGCCTGGAAGGAAATCGAATTTTAAAATTTTATAGCTAACTCGTTTTCGGGGCTCGCAAGACCCTCAAGCTCTCTGTTGCCAGAAAGTACCTACGATTTTTCCCCAACAAAAAAGCACCGGCGTCTGTATCCACCGATGCTTTCCGGAAAGGAAGAGATG
>CACYCV010000260.1 GCA_902772955.1 uncultured Ruminococcus sp. | reverse complement strand
TGCTTGATCTTTTTCCGTCATCTTGCACCAAAATCTCTTGAAATACGTCAGTATTTCTGCGGAATTTTGATACAATCTGACGAAAAAATCTACTGCGCATCTGCGGCACTATCTCTGTGCGGTATTGCCTTAAAAGTTTTCGCTCAAGCCTTTTTCAAAAGGCTTGCAGGGTCCAGGGGCAGCGTCCCTGGGCGCACTTCGCAGAGTACAAAACACCAAGGATGTGTTGTGTCACGTCTATGAGAAGCATTTCCAATATTCAGAATGTTTTGGAATAATTTTACACGAACTGATTTTTATTATTTCGGAAAAAATAAATCTTGGCTGTGATATTTTGAAAAGGATATCAAATACTAAAACAGGGAGATGAAGAACATGAAAAAATATATCTACTTAATCCTGGGCACCTTATTGGTCGTATCGGCTATTACCATGTCTGGATATGTACTGTCCGGCAATACTACAGAGGTAGATGTACTGGTTCTGACAGAGCAAACCATGGACAATGTCATTAATGCCAACGGAAAGCTGCAATACAAAGCAGCCAGCAGCGTAAAGGCTCCATTTTCAGGCATCATGGACAATATGTTTGTCAAAAACGGAACCGTTGTCAAAAAAGGAGATCCGTTGTTTTCCTATTACAAAATAGAGGACGCTTACCTGGTAATGGCATCTCAGTATTCCGGTGCAGGCGGAATAGAAGCCCTTCTATCGGCAGCCTCCACCCTTGGCAATGCCGAGGAGATTCTGGAAGAAATCAAGAAATATTGTCCACTTGAAACGGTTTGCGCCGATCAAGACGGAAAAATAGCAGAGATCCGATTCAGCAATAATGATGTATTTGAAAAAAATACCGTTATTCTGAAAATATCGGAACGGGAAATACTTGAGGTGCCGGTGTATATCAATGAAAACCATATCCAGCAAATCCGTATCGGACAAAAGGCGGATATTGTATTCAATGCTCTTCCTCAGAAGCATTACAAAGGAAAGGTCACATGGATTTCCAATGAGGCATCCGTAACCAGCGGCATCACCGGCAAAGAAACAACCGTAGAGGTAACCCTGACCCTGGATCAGTCCGATCAGGATCTGCGTGTGGGTTACTCTGCCGTTTGCTCCATTACTATCTCAACCGATCCTGCTGCGATTGTTCTGCCTTATGATGTCATCCGCAGTGATGAAGGGGGAGACTATGTCTTTCTGGCAGAAAACAACTTCGCAAAAAAGATTTATATTACTACAGGAAATGAATATAAGGACGGAATTGCTGTCAAAACCGGACTTTCTAAAAATGACAAACTGATTCTGGCGGATAACAATCTCAGTGACGGTCAGAAAATCCACATCAGAAACCGGACGGTGCAGTCAGATGCTTGAGATGATTCGGAATTCCATTAAAATCCTGTTCAGAAAAAAGACCAGAACCCTTTTAACACTCCTGGGTATTCTGGTCGGCGTATCCTCAGTAATTATTATCAATAACATCAGCCAATGCGGCAGTGACGCCCTGACCAGTGAAATCGATGAACTTGGCATGGGGGGCTTATCCGTCATGCTGAAAAATCAAAATGCACCATTGGCACAAAATGAATTGAAGGCCATTCAGTCCCTGTCTTATGTGGAATATGCTATGCCGCTGATGTTTGAGTCCACAGATGTTTCCATTCATAAAGAAAAAAGCCCTATCTACTTGTGGGGAATTGATAAAAGCGCCAAGGACGTTATCAATCTGCAGCTTATCCATGGAAGATTTATTAACACAGGAGATCTGTCCACCTATGCCAAAAACTGTCTGATTGACCAGAGCCTCGCCAAAAAATATTACGGTACCGATGCCGTCACCGGAAAAAAGCTGCTCATCAACAGCGGCGGTGTCACCAATGAATACCGCATTGTTGGTGTCGTAAAAACGGGGGGAGGCATTCTGGAAAACATGATGGGCAGTTTCATTCCATCATTTATGTATATTCCCTACACAACTCTGCAGGAAAACCTGAGCACAGGAAACTATTCTCAGATTGCTGTCAAGATCAAACCAGGCTATGATGACGACAAAGCAGGGGAAAACATCATCCGTCTGATTGAACGAAATGCCGGCGCACCCGGAGCGTATATGGTCACAAACCTGTCCAAGCAAAAAGAAAACATCGGAAACATTATCAGAATATTCACGCTTGTGCTGACCAGTGTCGGTATTGTATCTTTGTTTGTTGCCGGATTAAGTATTATGAATGTGATGCTGGTTTCCGTGACGGAACGGACAAGAGAAATTGGCATCAAAAAGGCACTGGGGGCCTCCAGAAAAATCATTGTATTCGAATTTCTTTCGGAAGCATTGATGATCACCCTGGCCGGCGCCGTGGCAGGAATTCTGTTCGGAACCCTCATTTCCTGGATCGGTGCCAGCCTGTTGGGATTGACGCTGGTGCCAAAATGGGATATAATCATGGGAGTAATGCTGTTCTCCTTGCTGGTAGGAGTTATTTTCGGCATTTATCCGGCATTGAAAGCCGCTTGTCTGAAACCGGTGGATGCTTTGAGAACCATCTGACCCGGAAGCAGTTTTTCTTCGCCCGGTAAAACAGCAAAGGCGGGATCACTATGCAGGAACAATTTGTTATTCATCCGAATCTTCCGGAAAGCACTGTCAGCTGCGCAATTCTGTCCGGTCAGAAGACGGAACTGGTCCGTGAGCTTCATCGCTGCGGGGTCAGGGTAATTTCCACCTCCGGACTGCCGTCAGTCAGCGGCTCAGAAAGAGATCATGCGGATATGTGCCTTTGTCATATCGGTGGACAAGAGATCATGGTTTCCTGCAACCTGCCTTCGGAAATAAGGCAGGCACTCTGTATGGAGGGTTTCCGGCTCACAGAAACCCTTACTCCCGTCATTGCCCCTCGTCCTTTGCTGAATGTCTGCCTGCTGGGCAAGCTAGCCCTCTGTCACCGGAATAAAACAGAGTCTTTACTGCTGGATTTCCTGTCGGCACACCGTTACACGATTGTCCATACCAACCAGGCCTACGCCAGATGCTCTACCGCTATCCTGGGTCCAAAAGCAGTGATCACCGCAGATCCGGGCATCGCCCAGATCTGTATTCGGAACGGGATAGACGTGCTGCCGATTTCCAGCGGTCATATTATGCTGGAGGGCTATCACTACGGTTTTATCGGCGGATGCTGCGGCTTGCTGTCAAGGGATATTCTGGCATTCAGCGGCAACATCAAAAAGCATCCTGATTATGATAATATCAAAGCATTTGCAGGAAATTATCACATTTCTTTATTATCTCTTTCCGACAAGCCACTTTATGATATCGGCGGCATTCTGCCTCTCAAGGTCGTCAGCGAGTCCGCATAGAAATAACAGTAAAAATCAAATCCGGGAGGAATCACCATGGCAGCACAGCATAGTATATTTCGGTTATATGCCGTCACCGACCGATTCGGCATGACAGATGAACAATTTTTTACAAGCATTGAAGAAGCACTCAAGGGGGGAATCACTTGTCTGCAGCTAAGAGAAAAGCATCTGTCTGACGAAGATTTTTTAAAGGAAGCCCTGCAGATCGGGGAATTGTGCAGGGATTACGGTGTCCCGCTGATTATCAATGATCGTGTATTGGCCGCAAAGCAGTGCAGAGCAGACGGTGTACATATTGGTCAGGACGACATGCGCCTTCGTGAGGCAAGAGAAATATTGGGGAACAGTATGATGATCGGTGTCTCAGCGCATTCGGTAGAAGAAGCCTTGACAGCTCAACAGCAGGGCGCGGACTATCTCGGTGTCGGTGCCGCCTTTGGCAGCACCACCAAAGAAGATGCCCATGCAATTGCCCATTCGACCATTGCTGCTATCTGTCAGTCTGTATCCGTGCCGGTGGTAGCTATCGGTGGTATTACTCAGCAGAATGTCCTTCAGCTGAAAGGAACAGGGATTGACGGTATCGCAGTTATTTCCGCTGTTTTCCGCTCAGATGATCCACAAAAAGCCTGTCGGGAATTACTGGCACTATTCGAACAATGCCGGAAAGGATAACAAAAGTCGCGATAACTGCATACACCATGCCTGTAGGATTCAGTCTTTTCGGATCAGAAAAACAGTGCTTCCCTGATTCAGCCCTAAAATCTTCTGTTGGATTTTGGGATGCTTATAATTTCTTACCAAAGTACGCAATGCCGTGCCCTGGTGGTACCCATGAATCACCTCCACCTCACGCACATCTGCAGGAAGCGCTTTCAAAGTTGCATCCAGTAGCTTTCTGGCACTGTCTAAAGTCTGTCCATGCAGATCCAGACGAAAATAATAACTCATTTTATCCCATCCCTTCTGTCTCTGAAATTATTATAGAATTCCGTCATCAAAAAATCAAGGCACCTCTTTCACCACGGAATTCAATTTTGAAAAGTATTATCATTTGCATGACAGCATTTTTTACAGCAGCTTGCGCTGCTGTGAAGGGATCAAGAAAAGTTGGTGGCTTCGCCCCAAAGCCCCTTTGGTGTTTCGCACTCTACGGAGTGCGCCCAGGGATTCTGTACCTGGGCCCTGCAAGCCTTTAAAAAGGCTTGAGCGAAACTTTTGCGGTTGCAAAGTATTTTCCGGTCAAAAGTTAGTGTAAAATAATTCTGGGGAAAATGCCCGGTCAGAATGCAACCGCCCCAAAGCGACGCGTAAGCGCCGTGTGGGGCGGAAG
>CACYCV010000259.1 GCA_902772955.1 uncultured Ruminococcus sp. | reverse complement strand
GTCAATTCATAACCGTCCGCTGCCAGGGCGGACACGCTTATTCGATCAGTACGATCTCGTCATGACCAATAAACGAATACATGTTAATTGACTAAATTATAGCCGACTATAATCAATTTGTCAATCGGTTTTCTATCTTTTTTGTCTCGCACAATTTATCAAAATTTTTTTAAGTATTTATCAATTTTTTTCAAGTATGCTGCATTTACCGGAAGATGCAGCAGGGATTGCATCTATCATGAGACGATAGGGGGCGTCTGATATGAGATTCAGAAATATCAGAAAAGAATACCAGGGCGATTATTTTTCCTGTTACAGGATCGGGTATGAAACCGAAAGCGGCAGTAAAAAAATATATGAGATGATAAGTCGTGACCCTGATATCATTCAGCAAGAAGATCTTAACCCCAAAAATCCGGATGCGGTTATTATGATCATTCATGACATTACAGGTGAAAAATACTTCTGAATTATGAATACCGTATGGCAGTAGGCGGTTGAGTATTTCATTATCCGGCAGGACTTCTTGAGGAGGGAGAGAGTGTTTCAGAGGCTGCCGGAAGGGAACTGAGAGAGGAATCCGGACTAAAGCTGACAGAAAGAAAAAGAAATCTGGAAGGAAAGCTGTTTTGCAGTCGGGGCATTTTCTTTTGTGAAAATTCAAAAAAGGATAGCCGTGGGCTATGTGACTATGGTATAATCATTCTTGACAGTTATGATGGAAAGCAGAGATAAACAAAACAATCGACCCTGTACGGCAGAATGATATGGAAAGGCGAGTGAACATGAAAATATTTTTTATTTCCAGCACTTTTAAGGATATGCAGGCTGAACGGGATATGCTACATAGTGATATTATTCCGGAGATCAATCATCAGCTTAAAAAGGTTCATGAAGAAATACAGGAATGGGATCTTCGCTGGGGCGTAGATACAAGCTTAATGACCGAGGAAGAGAGCGGTCGGTATGTCATTGAAAGCTGTATTGATGCTATCGATCGCTGCAAACCCTATATGATTATTCTGATCGGTGAACGATACGGATGGATACCGGATGAAGCCGCCGTTTCTCAGACCCGTGATGACAGGATCATCTGCCAGTATGCGGAGCCTATCAGTATTACGCAGATGGAGATCGTGTATGGCGCACTCAGCCGGGAACAGCTTGACAGATGTGTCTTTTGTTTCAGAAATGAAGGTTTCTCGGATTCTTTGTCTGAAGACATCAGAGACCGTTACCGGTGTGAAAGTATGATTCATCGTCAAAAGCTGGACAGTCTGAAAAAACGGATTCGTTCCACCCCGGGAGCGATCATCATGGATTATTCTCCTGTAGTGGATGCTTCCGGACTTCATTATGACCTGACAGATTTTAAAAACCAACTGGTTCCCCTTCTTTGGGATATGCTGGGGAAAGAGATCAGCAAGAAGAGTACATACTGTCTGGAAAAACAGATACTTGAGAATGCTGACCGTTTGACGAATCATTATCTTTCTACCTATCTCCCCAGAAACGGCGTTGACGGCAGCAAAACAATGGCCGCCTCCCTATGGTATTACGGTGAAAGCGGGATCGGGAAAAGCTCCTTTTCTGCCAGTGTATATTCCAATACTGTCAAGGTAGGATGCAAAAGCTTTATCTATTATTGCGGTGAAGCAGACTGTGCTGATCCCGATAATCTGTTGAACACTCTCTGGTACTGGCTGAATCAGATGAAGGATTCAGCGCATTTTCCTGATTCACTGAAGAGGGAACAAAAGCTTTCTCAGATCGTGAAGTTTCTTTTGAAATCTCAGGACGATGATATCGTGCTCATTATTGACGGGATCGACCAGTTATCCGAGGACATCACCCGCATCATCCTTTCTCTTCACAAAGCAATCACAGCAAGACGGACAGAAAAATCTGTGTCCGGGCTGATGGTAACGTCGCTCCAATCCTTTTTTGAGAAACACGCTGATACCATCAGGGCAAGCGGCATGGTTTGTAATGGGATTGGTTTGTTGGAACCAGTGGAAGTCATTCCTTTTATTCAAAAGCATACACAGGCGAGAGGCAAACATATTGACGCCGCTGTTCAGAGAAGTATTCTGCATAAAAAAGAATGCCGCAATCCGTTCTATCTGAAATTGCTGCTGACCAGGCTGTTTATGATGGACAAGGAGGAACTTGAAACGGCAGACAGCCTTTCGTCCGGAATGAAGGGGATTTCCCTCTATATGGAAAAGCTGATCGCCGAGCTGCCGGAGAGCATTTCTTTGTTGATCTGGAATGTATTTGAAACAGCTTTTTACAAGCTGCAGCAGATCCGGAAGGATATCCGTATAGGGGCAAATACTGCCGATCCAAGGTTGGTGGTGAAACTGATCGCCTTCAGTCACGGGGGAGTGACGATGGAGGATCTCAGTGAAATGCTTGCCTATCGACAGCTTAGTTTTATCCCTTTCTTCTTTCAGCGGCTGTTCTGCTATCTGCCCGATCTGTTTGATGAGACCAGCGAAGGAAAATGGATCCTTTCCCACCGTCTGGTAACAGAGTCTGTCGTTGAAATGACAGATAAAACGGAACGCCGGAGGATAGATGAATTGATCTGCCGTAAACTGCTGGAAAAGCAGGACTATTCAAAATGCTTGTTATACGCTTTGAGGATCAGTCATACAAAAGCGGTCAATCAATGTCTGGAAAAGATCTGTGAGCAGGGACAGAACGGAATCATGTCATTTATCAGGAAATACTTTGATGAATTCTGGCTGCTCTTTCATGATATTCCCACAGAGGAGGGCAGGGAGGAACCGGTATCGGAAGCTCTGCTTCAGTTTGCGTCAAAATTGATCCTGCGAAATGCCGGGGAGGCATTCCACTTTTATGATCTTTCACTTCACCTGCTGCATTCCTATGAAACCCATGGGTGTGTTTCCGATGAAACAACCTTGTATGTGGCGATGGCAGAAGCGGTTCTTGCGGCCCATTCCTCCCGGAAAAGTGAATTTCTTTCCTGCTGCGAAAAAGCAATGGAATTGTTTTGCATATTACCGGATCAGATGCGTTCAGGGATCGTCAATGATTACTTCTTGTTTCTGACGATGATTTTTGACGGCAAATATTACACAGAACTGAACGGGAAGATACTGGATTCTCTTTCCATAATGGTTGTCAATCAACTGTATTCTCAAGACAAACAGAGGGAAGGTATTTTGATAGAGTTGTATACTCTCTCTATTCTCTGGTCGAAGTATATACGGGAGCAAAACAAAGAGTCACTTGATTATATTTATGCGCAATTATCTATTACGCTTCAGAAAGTGTCGCTCTACTCCTATGACCTGATGAATGAGCTTAACGTCTGTGCGCTTCAGGCAGTATATACACACTGTCAGTTCCTGGCAGAAAAGTATATCGGAATGGGAGAATACCATGCCGCGATGAATACCCTGAAGCTCAGTCAGGATTGGTATAAAGGCCGGATGGTAGTATTGCCCGATATCCGGGATTATGTACAATATGCAAGACACCTGGTGCTGCGGGCTGACTGCGTGAAGAATGAATATATGAAAAAGTATCTGGAGGAAGCTATCCAACAGTACGATATGTTGTATGCGATCTATCAGTTCGACGGGTTCAAGGAAATGTCTGCCGATGTGTGCATGAAAATGATCAAGGTATTGGAAAAAACCGAATCCGTCCAGGAGCGTTCCATGTTATATCCCAGCTCTCAGAACCGTGATATCATGTTGATGTACCGCAAGGCAGGAACGATCTATCAAGAACTGTTGGAGAAAAACCGTGACAATCCATCAATTCCACTGATCGAAAAAATGTCCGGTTTCTATTATAGGTTTTTGATGCGTCATCTCAGCGGTGATATCTGGAACTGGTGCGAGGATGCACAGATTGATCGGCATAAAACACCTGAGGATTTTATGCGCCGGATGGAAGAAGCTATTTCCCGGAATATGGAGCTGTCTGATCTGCTGATAAAATTGAAGCCAGAGTATGATCAATATGTAGACCGGGTATGGAGTGCCCTTTGCGGGGTTTATTATTACGACCTTCATCAGGAACCGGAAAAAGCATTTTCCTATATTGACAAAATGCTGCAGTTGATTGAAGAAACACACACTCTGTTTCATAAAGAGGATGATAATTACACGGTTGAACTGCTGATCGGTGCTGCGGAGTGTGCTGTACGATACGGTGATACCGATCGTGCCCGGGAAATTGCGTCGCGTTGCTGGGATGTGCTTCAAAGACTGGAAGACCCATCTTCGGCAAACCCGTATAATAAATCCGGCTATATTGTCAAATACGTTAAAAGTCTGATTGTGATGGAAAAGGTTTACAGTATCAGCGATCCGGTCAGGTGCAGGGCGTCTTTTGTGCGGGCAAATGATTGTCTGAAGGGCATCAATCGTT
>CACYCV010000258.1 GCA_902772955.1 uncultured Ruminococcus sp. | reverse complement strand
CTGAGACATCTCAGACTTCTGAAACCTCTGCTCCGGCTGAGACATCTCAGACTTCTGAAACCTCTGCTCCGGCTGATACATCCCAGACTTCTGAAACCTCTGAATCAGCTGCCAGCCAGGAGAGTGCCTGATCGACGCAATCAAATAATAACATCCGAGGCATCTTCAATGGAAACATTGAGGATGCTTTTTGTTAAAAGGACAATCCTATGACGAAAATAAACATTCAGATACCGGAAAAAGTCAATACCATTTTGCAGAAACTGATGCAGGCAGGCTTTCAGGCCTATGCAGTCGGAGGGTGTATTCGTGACACTCTGATGGGACAACAGCCCTCTGACTGGGATATCTGCACCAGTGCCCTCCCGGAAGAAACCCTGCAGGTGCTCCGGAAACCGAACCTGGTGGAGAACGGAAAAAAACACGGGACGGTTACCATCCGTCTGGAGGGGGAAAATTTTGAAATCACTACCTTCCGGAAGGACGGGGAATCCCTTGATCACCGTCATCCTCAGGAGGTAACCTATGTCAGAGAGGTTTATGAGGATTTGTCCCGGAGGGATTTTACTATTAATGCCCTTGCCTATAACGACAAGGAAGGTCTGATCGATATCAGCGGGGGAGTGCAGGATCTTCGTCAGGGAATCATTCGATGTGTCGGCGATCCGGACAAACGCTTTGATGAGGACGGCCTGCGGATGATGCGCGCTCTGCGGTTTGCCTCACAGCTTGGCTTCCGGATTGAGAATGAAACGGCCGCTTCTGTCAGACGCAACCGACAGCTCCTGACCTCCGTTTCTGCCGAGCGGATTACCGCAGAATTCAACAAGCTTCTCATAGGAAACTACGCGGAACAAATTCTCCTGGATTATCCGGACGTACTGACCGTGTTTCTTCCGGAAATTCGTCCCATGATCGGCTTCCCACAAAATAATCCGCATCACTGCTATGATGTCTGGACTCATACCGTTAAGGTTGTCAGCTTTATAGAGCGTGACAAAATCCTGCGATTGGCGGCTTTGCTGCACGATATTGGCAAGCCGAAATGCTTTACGGAAGATGCCGGAGGAATTGGGCATTTCAAGGGCCATCCCGCCGTCAGTGAGCGGATGGCAGCAGAAATTCTTCATAGAATGAAATATGACAACCGTACCATCGAAACCGTCAAAACCCTGATACGGCTGCATGATATGCGGCCGCCTGCAGAGCCGAAGTATGTTCGCCGTTTGCTGAGAGAAGCCGGAAAGGAGATGTTCCTGCCGCTGCTTTCATTGAAACGTGCCGATGCCAGAGCCCAGAGCAACTATCTGTCGGAAGAAAAAATGGCCTATATCGACCGGCTGGAGGCTCTTTATCAGGAAGAACTGCAGCAGGATACTGCCTTTACACTCAAAATGCTTCGTCTTAACGGGCGGGATCTAATAGCCATGGGAATCACCGACGGAAAAACTATCGGAAGAATCCTCAATGAGTTACTGGAACGGGTCATTGACGGGTCCCAGGAAAACGACCCGCAGAAGCTGAAGCAGACGGTTCTGACAGAATTTTTCCAAGGATCTGATCAGTAGCCTCTTTAAAATCCGTTATACTGTGCTATAATAGAGGTAACAAAATCAAACAGACAGGCTTCAAAGGGATCATTCGCTCCTTCCCGGCAAAAAACCTGTCATTCTGTGCCTATTTCTTTCGGAGGAAGTTATGAATTATCAGTTGAATCTCGGAGCCTGGTCAAGTGTTTTTGCCGTTCCGGGTGTTATTGTGGATAAACATATCAAGCTGGCAGGCGCCGCACAGCTTAAAGTGATTCTATGGATGCTGCGTCATGCAGGTGAACCCTTTTCCGTTTCGGATATTGCGGCTGCCTTGTCTATGCATGAAGCAGACGTCCGTGACAGTATGCAGTATTGGGTGCAAACCGGGGTGATCGTTATCCGTGAGGACGCTATTCTTCCTGCTCCTATTGCTCAGGAAGAGCTGTCTGATCCGTCTTCTGTGCAGGAGACTTCTGTGACGGCTGCCGCTGTGCAGAAGGAGGAGAAAATGGCGGCAGTTCCTCCCAAACGAGCCCTCTCCCGTCCGGAAAAGCCGGACCTTCGCTATCTTAATGATCGTATGAGCCAGGACCAGAGCATTGCCTTTCTGATGCAGTCTGCGGATGAAATTTTCGGAAGGATCACCAGTATCAACGACAAGGCAACTCTGCTGCTGATTCATGAATATGACGGACTGCCGGTGGAAGTGCTGATTATGCTGCTGCAGTATGCGTTCAGTGTTGGCAAGGGGAATATGCGCTATATTGAAAAAATGGCAATTTCCTGGGCAGAGGAGGAAATTACCACACTGGAGGCTGCCGAGAAAAAAATCAAACGGCTGACCGGCGGAAGAAACGCCGCTGTCAGGGTGCAGCGTATAATCGGTGCGGAGGAGCATTCTCCCACCGAAAAAGAGATGGCCATGGCTGATCAGTGGATCAATCAGTGGCATTTTTCCGACGAAATGATTCGTGCTGCCTATGAGGTCTGCGTGGATGCCAAAGGAAAATACATCCCGAAATATACCGGATCCATACTGGAAAACTGGTTTCACAGCGGCATCCGGGAGCCTTCTCAGATCCGTCAGCAGACTGCCTCCAAAAAAGCGGCCAAGGCAAAGGTCGGTTATGAGGCCACCTATGATATTTCCGAGTACGAGAGTACCAGCATACTGGATGAGGAGTTGTGATTATGGGTTATTCGGCTGAAATCTATGAATTGGCGGAAGGTGAGCTGGAAAAGCGGCGCCTGCGTTCCGAGCAGGCGCTGGAAAAACGGCGCAGCCTGCTGTATGCCCGTTCTCCCCGTGCTGCCGAGCTGGAACGGCAGATTGCAAAAACTTCCGTGGCTGCGGCAAAAGAGGTTTTTGGCGGTGCGGATCTGCACAGCCGTCTGGAGGAACTGAAACGGGAGAATCTCAGCCTGCAGAAGGAACTGGAAACCATCCTGACAGGATTTGGCTTTCCCCAAAACTTTCTGGATCCCTGGTACACCTGCCCGCAGTGTCGTGACAGAGGCGATGTGGACGGAAAAATGTGTTCCTGCATGAGAGCTCTGCTGCGGCAGTTTTCTTACGATCAGCTGAATAAAATATCTCCCTTGTCTCTTTCCGATTTTGAAAGCTTTTCACTGGATTATTATTCCAAAGCTCCTGCCGGGGATGCCAGACAGAGTCCCAATGCCCACATGACAGCGGTTCTTGGCTTCTGCAAAAAGTATGCCCGTACCTTTTCCACCGCCTCCCGGAGTCTGCTGTTCCAGGGACCTCCCGGCTTGGGAAAGACGCATCTTTCTCTGGCTGTTGCCAAGGAACTGATTGACAGGGGCTTTGGGGTCATTTATGTGTCCGCCCCGGCTCTTCTCACAAAGTTGGCCAAGGAAACCATGTCCTTCGATTACCGGGAGCCTTCTTCCAATACCGAACAGCTTCTCTCGGAGTGCGATCTCCTGATTCTGGATGATCTGGGCACGGAGTTTTCTTCCAAATTTACAGTTTCCGCCATTTATCAACTGTTCAATACCCGGATGATTCTTTCCAAGCCTACGATAATCAGTACCAATCTTACCCTGCATGAACTGCAGGATAAATATAATCCACGCATTATTTCCAGAATTATCGGTTCGCTGGACCGTGTGGAATTCGTAGGAACCGATATTCGTCAGCTAAAGCGCCGTCAGAAACGGCAGACGGCCAACGATCAATAACGCAAAAGGAGTGAATGTGTATGTCAAAAATTCTGTTAAGCGCAGACAGTACCTGTGATATATCCGGGGAACTGTTGCAGCGTACTCAGGTCAGGCTGTTTCCGCTGCATATTATTCTTGATGAAAAAAGCTATGATGATGGGGTTGATATTACTCCGGAGGACATTTATGCTCATTTCAATGCCACCGGAAAGCTGCCTAAAACCGCTGCCATCAATACCCAGGAGTATCTGGACGCTTTTCGTCCCTATATCGATGAAGGCTATGATGTCATTCACCTGAATATCGGTTCTGCCATTTCCTCTTCCTTTCAGCATTGTGTGACAGCTGCCGGAATGACCGATCATTTGTATCCCGTTGACACCTGCAACCTTTCTTCCGGATCCGGTCATCTGGTGCTGGAAGCAGCCAAAATGATTGCAAAAGGCATGGAGGCTCCTGAAATAGTGCAGGAACTCAAAAATCTGGTACCCAAATGTCATGCCAGTTTTGTCATCGACAAATTAGACTATCTGCGCGCCGGAGGACGCTGTTCTACCTTGGCGATGCTGGGTGCCAATCTGCTTCAGCTCAAGCCCAGTATCTGCGTCAATAACAAGGACGGCTCCATGACGGTAGGAAAGAAATACCGCGGTAAGCTGGAAAAGGTTCTTATGAACTATGTTCACGATCAGCTGAAAATTTACGATAACATCCGTCCGGATAAAATATTTATCACCCATGCGGGCATTGGACAAAAGTATGTTGACATTGTCAAGGAAGAACTGGATAAGCTGCATTATTTTGATGAAATCTTTATTGAACGGGCAAGCTGTACCATCTCCTCTCACTGTGGCCCCGGTACTCTTGGCATCCTGTTTATGACAGAGTAACCACCGTGTTACGATAAGGAATTGCTTATGAATTACGAAGAAAATGAAATGATTTTAGATGTTTTAGAGCAGCAGTCCGGACCCATTGACCGGACGGAGCTGTTCCGGCTGTCCGGCATCGAAAAGCTGGACAGCTTTAATCGTGCCGTTTCTCTTTTGGAGTGTGAAGGCCGTCTGGTTGTCCTCAAGCGGAAGCAGATTGCCCTTCCGCGGACGGCGGGTTATGTCAAAGCTACTATCGTCCGTCAGAACCGATGGTTTTCCTTTGCCCATTCGGAGGAGCCTGATGGGGAGGATATCTTTATCCATGCCTCGGATGCCAGAAATGCCATGCCGGGGGATATCGTCATGCTGAAAAATCTGCGCGACAGCGAAAAAGGTCCCTCCGGGGAAGTGGAACGCATTCTGGTGAAAGGCTCCCGTGTGGTGACCGGTGTCATCGAACGGGAAAAGGGCAAAAAGGGGCAGGCATATCTGCAGCCGGATCATGGATTTGCCTATTCTTTGCGGGTGGTACCCGGCGGTGAACTCAAGAGTAAGAACGGCGATAAGGTAAAGGCGGCCATTTCCTATAACCAAAAGGAAAAAAGGGTAGAGGCGAGGGTACTCCATATCTACGGCAGGGCAGATTCTGCCAGGGTTTGTGCGGACGCTATCATTGATGCAAACGGCATTCCCTTCAAGTTTACGGTAGCGGTCAAGCATGAGGCCGCCGTGAAAGCGGCAGAGCCGATTACCGATGAGGAAATTGCCAGAAGGCTTGATTTACGCGGGGAAGCGATCTTTACCATTGACGGAGCGGATGCCAAGGATCTGGATGATGCCGTTTCCGTCAAAAAGACTACCGGTGGATGGGAACTGGGGGTCCATATTGCTGATGTGTCCCATTATGTCACAGAAGGCACTCTCCTCGACCAGGCAGCTATGGATCGTGGTACCTCTGTCTATTTTGCTGACAGAGTGATACCCATGCTTCCGATGGAAATCTCCAACGGATGCTGTTCGCTCAACGCCGGTGTTAATAAGCTGACCTTTTCCGCCATCCTGCAGCTGGATGAAAAAGGAGAGATGATGGATTACCGCTTTGAAAAGAGCGTCATCAATTCCAGAGTGAGGGGGGTTTATTCCGAGGTCAATGCTATTCTGGACGGGACAGCCGATGACACCGTGAAGGAAAAATATGCTCCGGTGATGGAATCTATTTTTGCCGGAGAAGAACTGGCTGAAATTCTGAAAGCCAAGGCAAAGCAGCGGGGAGAGCTGGAGATTGATACCTCTGAGCTGCGGTTCGTGCTGGATGCCCAGGGTGTTTGTGTGGACGTTTCCGAACGGGAACGTGGGAAAGCGGAGGAGCTGATCGAGCAATTTATGATTACGGCCAATCGTGCTGCCGCTCTTTATGCCAAAAGCGCCCTGATTCCCTTTGTGTACCGGGTTCATGAGGCGCCGGAGGCGGAACGTCTCGAAGCCCTGTCTGAACTGGCGGTTGCCTGTGGTTTTTCCGTCGGTCGTCTGAAGGAGGGAGTACATCAGACCGATCTTGGTGAATTGATGGAAAAAGCAAAATCTACCAAATACGCCCGTCTTATCGCTAACCAGGTATTGCGTTCTATGGCGAAGGCTCGCTATGACGAACGTCCTCTGGGTCATTTCGGTCTGTCACTGCAGGATTACTGTCATTTTACCTCTCCCATCCGACGCTATCCGGATACCTCTGTTCATCGTATCCTGACAGCATTGGTCAGCGGCCAGTCCATTGATGAGATACAAAGAAAATATTCGGAATTTGCCAAAGAGTCCGCCAAGCAATCCTCCGATCGGGAACTGCGGGCGGTCCGTGCCGAACGTGACGCGGAAAAATGTTATGCGGCGGAATATATGTCCTCCCATCTTGGAGAAGTACATCCCGGGATTGTTTCCGGTATTACCAATCGTGGATTGTTTGTCAGCCTTGCCAACGGAATCGAAGGTTTTGTCAGCCTTACTGATGATGAGCATGCTTTTTTTGAATTTGACGGCACTGCCTCCACCAGGGACCGCCGCAGCGGTGCTTCCTATTCCATCGGAGACAATGTGGTGATTCAGGTTGCCGGTGCATCCGTTCCTACCGGTACCATTGACTTTACCTTTGCAAAAACAAACACCGGCTCGGATGAGTCATAAATACTGACGGCTGCCGGAATTCCTTCTGCTTTTGCAGGAAGTCTTTCACGGCCCTGCCCATAGCTTTTGACAGCTATGGGCTTTTTGTGGTTCGGTCGTGGCATGATCTTGCTTTCTGTTTCATATTGATGATTCAGACAATACAGCAGCGGGGAGGAATTGCCATGTCAGTCTGGCAGACGGTGATGGTTATCGGAATGATCGGGTTGGTTTTTATCATGATTCACAAGCTAATGGGACATCACCATCCTGTTCGCGGTGCTGTGTTATCCATGCTGTGCGGGATTCTGACATTGGCAGTTGTCAATTTATGTTTCTGCTTTACAGGAGTTGATCTTCCTGTGAGCCGTTTATCCCTGGCAATTGCCGCCGTACTGGGAATTCCCGGTGTGACGGCCATGCTGCTGCTGCAGCTTCTTTGTTAGTGGCTTCGTCCCCAAACCCCTTTGGAGAACCCCGAAAACGAGCGTTGCAAAGCATTCTTCCGGTTATTCCATCATCATTCAGACATCGGATGAAGGGACTGCGTCCCTGCCGAGGTTTCCAAGGGACGAGAAGTCCCTTGGTGGGGTTGGGGGCAAAACCCCAAGACATGGGTCACCCGCTACACCGCTACAGCGACTTGACACAGGGTTGGAAATCTGATATAGTATGAGCAATCAAATTATTGCGCGATGCGGTCCGAAAGCCAGAACGGCCGGTAGATAATTGGGAATTCGGTGAAAGACCGAAGCAACCGTCATTACTGTGACCGGATTTTCCGGAAGCCAGAATACTCCCGCATCCGATAATAGATGGAAACGCAGTCTTGGACGAAGAAGAAGTGCAGCCGATTTTGCAGCAGATGTCTGTATTGTGAAAACGATACAGGCTTGTTTGGGTTTGCCGCAATTTCAGTTGTGCTTTCTTTTTTGCAAAAGAAGGCACTTTTCTTTTTGGAGGAAAAATCATGGAAACGGATGAAAAAAAACAGCAGGCTGTCCGATGGCTGACCGAAAAAGCAAAGGAGCTGCAAAGACTGCCCAAACGCGGTGACTTCACCTGCGAAGAGGTCTGTCTGATCAAGCAGAAGCTTGGTCCGTGGCCCCGTGCGCTTGAAGCGGTCGGACTGAAGGAACCGCCGCCGGTTTCCGCCAAGGATAAAAGCCGTCTCAAGCGTGAAAAGAGAAAAAAGGAGAGAAGGGAACAAAAGAAAAGGATGCTGTCTGCCGTGTCTGACAAAAAACAAACAAAGGAGTAAATGAAGATGAGTATTATTTCAAAGACCTTATCGGGTCTGACCGCTGCCGCTCTTCTGATGACGACTGTTCCGGTATGGGTTTCGGCTGTAGAGCCGGAAGGGGAGCCGGTTCGTATCCGGGTGATTGTTGAAAACAAAACCCTGTCCGCTGAAAACGGTGCTGCGTGGACGGATGTGCTGCTGGATGATTGGATAGAAGCCGATTCGGACGCCACGGCGGAATCCGTTTTTCTGCAGGCGCTGGAGAAGCATGATTACACCCAGCAGGGGGCAGAATACGGCTATATTACAGCTATCAACGGACTTTCCGCAGAGGACGGCGGTTCCATGGGCGGCTGGATGATGAGTCTGGACGACTGGTTTACCGATGAAGGCATCAGCGCCTATTCCGTTGCCTCTGGAAAGCTGGAAAACGGTGATGAGCTTCGTTTTTCCTATAGCTGTGCCTGGGGTGCCGATCTGGATTATGACTGGATGGGAGCAGATACCTCACTGGCCGGTGTCGTTTTCAGCACAGGTACGTTGGAACCGGCTTTTGCGGAGGATACCTATGAGTATGTCATGACACTGCCGGAAGAAACATCTTCTCTTACGGTGCGTCCGGTGGTGAAAAATAAGGCTTATCGTGCCAAGGTGTACCGGAATACCTATACCCCTGCGGCTGCCGGAACGGATTATAAGCCCTCCCAGGAGATTCCGGTGGTCAATGGAGATGTCATTACCGTTGGTGTTGCCAATGAAGCCTGGATGCAGGCAAACTACAATAATGCCCAGGAAAGCATCTATCGGTTTCATGTGAATGTTCCTGAAAAGACAACAGACCCTGCTGTGGAGGAAACCGAAAGCATGATTGATGCCATCGGGACGGTCAGCTCCTCCAGCGGAAAAGCCATTGCCAATGCCCGCAAAAGCTATGATCGTCTGTCCCCGGAGCAGCAAAAATCGGTTTCCAACTATGAGGTGCTGACAGCTGCCGAAACGGCTTTTGCGGCGTTGAATGTCGGTGCCGCCGTATCCCTGGAGGAGCTGCGGACCGCTTGCGGAAAGCAGGCTGACAAGGATTGTGGCTTTGGCAATGAATGGGATATCCTGAATCTTGCCCGGTTCGACCTGATGACGGACAGTATCCGCACCAGATATCTTGACAGTGTCGGAGAAGCCGTCAAGGCTTCCGGCGGAGAAGCCTTGAGTGCCACCAGAGCAACCGTCAATGCCGGTGTGATTGCTGCCTTGACTGCCCTGGGAGAAAATCCGGCGGATTTTTGCGGCTGCAATCTGCTGCAGCCGCTTTCCGATTTGGATTATGTCACAAAGCAGGGGGTTAATGGTGCGATTTATACGCTGATTGCCCTGGATACCAAAAAATATGATATTCCCGCTGCAAAAGAGGGTACACAGCAGACAACCAGAGAAAAGCTGGTGACCGCGATTTTGTCGGAGCAGCAGTCAGACGGCGGATGGACCATTGATACTTGGTCCGGAACGGATGACGGTTCCGATGCTGATCTGACTGCCATGGCGCTGCAGGCGCTTGCCCCCTATCGCAGTGATGTGGACGTTCAGACTGCCATTGACAAAGCCCTTACCTTTTTGTCTGATCAGCAGAATGAGGACGGGTTATTCCGTTCCTATGGCAGCTATGACTGCGAAAGCAGCGCTCAGGTTCTGACGGCACTCTGCGCTTTGCGGATTTCTGCAGAGGATACCCGTTTTACCAAAAACGGATATACGGTCTATGATGCACTGACACGTTTCTATGATGAGAAAGCGCTTTCGTTTTCACACTTTGAAGACGGCGAACCCAATGTGCTTTCCACCACGCAGGCCTTTACCGCAGCCGCGGCACTGTATCGCTTGAGGAACGGTCAGACTGCTTACTTTGACATGACGGATATCCCTTTCCGGAGCAGCGAAGAAGTAACCGACTCATCCGTGCCCGACAGGGAACAGTCTGACGCAGTCTCCGGGAAGCTCACCCCCTCAGCAGACGATGCTTCTGTCCGGACGGGGGATACCGATTTTTGCGGGGTCTGGATCACGCTGGTGCTTTCTGCAGGTGTCGTCTTTATTCTTTTTAAGAATAAAAAGCGTTTTGATACCTTCTCTCATAGATAAAAACGGATTCTATGGCAGAATGGTTCCGCTGGTTTCCTGCCCTAAAATTACCAAGGGAAGTGAACTCTTGTGAGGTCTTTTTTTCAAAAGCATTCCCGAAAGATTGTCGGCAGTCTGTTGGTTCTGCTGATTCTCACGGCTGCCTATTTCTGGGGAGACGGTTCTTTTCGTGATCGTTCCCCGGCAGATGAAGAAAAAGTAACTGCTTTTTCCGTCCCTTCCAAAGAATCCGTTCCGTCTCCTGATCCGGCGGTTTCCCGAAGACAGGAGAAAGCATCTCACGAGGGTTCCATGCTGCTGTCATCCTCGGTTCCGGAATCCTCCCTGCGGTCCGGAACATCTTTTGTACCGGTGACTTCTTCTGAAACATCTTCCCCTGAAGAGGAGGTTCCTCAGTCGGAAACGGAAGAAGAACCCATGGAATCTTCTCTGCCCGATGTCGAGCCGTCTAACGGTGCCATCGTTCCGAAAGCAGATGAGTCTTCCGGAAATCCTGCGGAGAATGTGTCTGGTTCTCCTGAAAAAACCGACGATACGCCGGAGAAACAGCCGTCCGATTCATCTGAAGTCTCCGCTGTTTCTTCCCGGGAAGAATCTCCCGCTCCGCCGGAGGAACATCGCTGTACGTTTGCGATTTCCTGCAGGGTACTTCTTGACCATAGGGATCAGCTTCCCAAGAATAAACGTTCCCTGGTGCCGGATGATGGGATGATTGTTTCCCGGTGTTCGGTAGAATTTCAGGAGGGAGAGAGCCTGTTTGATCTGACCAGACGGTATTGCCAGGAAAACCGGATTCCCTTTGAATTCACCATGGCCCCGGTTTATCATACGGCTTATGTGGAGGGAATCTATAACCTGTACGAATTTGACTGCGGCAGCGGTTCCGGCTGGGTCTATTCTGTCAACGGCGTGATTCCTTCCTACGGCTGCTCGGATTATCGCATCCGCAGCGGTGATGTTCTGGTATGGCATTATACCTGTCAGTTGGGCAATGATATTGATCCCGCCGGTGTGTGAACCGATGCGGTCAGAGCAAGGAGTATTTCATGGGAAAAAATGCCTTTTCGGGATATCACCCCTTTGTACAATTGTTTTTTTTCAGCAGCGTCATGCTGATGACCATGATGGGCAATCAGCCGGTGCTGCTGCTGCTTTCCTTCGCGGCTTCGCTGGTTTATTCTCTGTACCTGGCGCGAAAAAAAGCGCTCAGGGCCATGCTAACATGGATTCTGCCTGCCTTTGTGGGAATTGCCGTTATCAATCCGCTGTTTAATCATGCCGGAATGACGATATTATTTTATTTGCCTGACGGAAATCCCTTTACGGAGGAATCTCTGGTTTATGGCCTCGCAGCAGGAGGAATGTTTTCCACAATCCTTATGTGGTGTCTCTGCCTGCGCTATACCATCCGTTCCGATGGTGTGTTGTATCTGTTTGGCCGGTTTACCCCTCACTTAGGGCTGCTGCTGTCTATGATTCTCCGGTTTGTTCCGGAGTTTTCCGCTCAGTTCCGCCGGGTGAGAGGGGCGCAGAAATGTCTTGGGAGGGATATTTCTCAGGGAGGCTGGCTGCAGCGCTTTCGCAATGGTGTCAGGATCCTGTCATCCGTGATTGGCTGGGCCATGGAGCATTCCGTGGAAACGGCGGATTCTCTCAGGAGCCGGGGCTACGGTCTTGGCCGCAGAACCTCCTTTTCATTGATCCGGTTTGAAAAGCGGGATGCGGCGGCACTGATCTGGATTCTGCTGACCGCAACGACAGCACTGGCTGCCCTGACGGGGACAGAGTGGGTGGAATTTTTTTATTTTCCGGCCATGACGCCGCTGGAGTGGACCGTACAGGCGGGACTGGTTTATCTGGATGCTGCGCTGCTTTGCTGGATGCCGGCAGTCATTGATTGGAGGGAGGACAGGATATGGAAATCTTTACGGTCCGTCAGCTGAGCTTTCGCTATCCGGAAGGGAAGCAGGATGTGCTTTCGGATATTACCTTTTCGGTTCACAGCGGAGAGTTTGTAACAGTCTGCGGATTATCGGGATGCGGAAAAAGTACGCTGCTGCGGCACCTGAAAACCTGTCTGCGTCCCATTGGTGCCGGAAGCGGTGAGATTCTTTTTGAGGGTAAGGCGCTTGCGGAATGGGATCAGCGCATTCAGGCAGAAAAAATCGGATTTGTCATGCAGTCGCCCGATCATCAGTCCGTTACCGATAAGGTGTGGCATGAGCTGGCCTTTGGCCTGGAAAGTCTTGGACTTCCCCGTGCGGAAATCCGAAGGAGAACCGCTGAAATGGCGGCATTTTTTGGTATGGAATCCTGGTTTGAGGAGTCCGTGGAGCATTTGTCAGGCGGTCAGCGGCAAATGCTGAATCTGGCTTCCGTCATGGTGATGCAGCCCTCAGTTCTGATTCTGGATGAACCATTGGCACAGCTGGATCCGATTGCTGCCGGAGAGTTTCTGAATCTTCTCCGGAAAATTCATCGGGAATTCGCCACAACCATTATTCTCAGTGAGCATAGTCTCAATGAAATATGGCCGGTCAGTGACAGAATTCTGGTGCTGTCCCACGGAAAACTCCTTTCGGATACCGAGCCCCGCAAAACAAGCCGGATGCTTTATCGTCATAGGGATGCGATGTTCTTGTCCATGCCGGCAGCAGCCCGCATTTATGAGCAGATGACCGATCATAAGGATCATTTCGGGGTGGGGGTGTCTCCCTTATCCGTCGGGGAAGGCAGGGAATGGCTGCAGACCTGGCTGAAGGAACATCCCGCCCGTCCGTTACCTGAACAGGAGCCTTCCGGAGGGAAAAAGAAGCTGCTGGAGTTACGGAACCTTTGGTTTCGCTATGAAAAGTCGGGAAAAGATATTCTCAAAGGATTGGATCTGACCGTGTCGGAGGGAGAATTCCTGACCATTCTCGGAGGCAACGGAGCGGGGAAGACAACGTTGTTTTCTATTCTGGCCGGTCTGGAAAAGCCCGTCAGAGGAGACATCATGATCCTTCAAAAAAACGTCAGAGTGATACGTCCCCGGGAACAGGGAATCGCCCTTCTGCCGCAGAATCCGCAGCTTCTGTTTGTCAGACAAACGGTCCGGGAGGATTTGTACGAATTACTGGAGGGAAGCGGACTGACGGAGGAGGATCAGGAGCGGCGGTTCCGTCGGGTTGTTGGATTATGTGAGCTGAAGGACCTGCTGGAACAGCATCCTTACGATCTGTCCGGCGGAGAACAGCAAAAAGCGGCGCTGGCAAAGGTCCTGCTGACAGAGCCGAAGCTTCTGCTGCTGGATGAACCGGCCAAAGGTCTGGATATGGCCTTTCAGTATCAGCTTTCACGGATTATCCGGCAATTGACGGATGGAGGAACCACGGTGATTGCCGTCAGTCATGATATTGAATTCTGTGCCGCCTTTGCGGACCGATGTGCAATGCTGTTTAACGGAGTCATTGTCAGTGAAGGAAAGCCCTCTGTCTTTTTTTCTCAGAATCATAGCTATACCACGGCGGTCTGTCGGATGACCAAGGGACTGCTGCAAGGGACCGTTACTGTTTCGGACGTGCTATCCTCCTTCGGCATCACACAGGGAGAAGAGGCCTTCCGGCACCAAACCCTGCCGCCGGGTCCTGAGCCGCCATCTTCCGGAACGGCAGATCTTCCGGAAACGTCTTCCCCTTCCGTTCAGAAAAAACACCGTTTTTCAGGGATCTTGAATAACTGTCTGAAATTGTTGGCAGGGCTGGCTTTTTTGCTGTCCTTATTGATTACGGCAGAAATCATTCCTTGTCCGGTTTTGACGGAACGAAAATGGCTTTCATACGGAATTGTTTTCGGTACCGCGATTGTAGGAATGATCGCTGCGGGCAGCGGAAGCCGGAAAATTCCCGTTTTCAGGCGAAAAGGAAATCCCTGGAGAATGCTTCTTTGCCTGGGGGTGATTTTTGCGCTGGTGCCGCTGACGGTGCTGGCGGGTGTTTATCTGTTTCATGACACAAAATATCTGTTTATCGCTCTTCTTGTCATGCTGGAAAGCACCGTTCCCTTTTACCTGATGCTGGAAAGACGTTCCCTCCAGGCGCGGGAACTTGTTTTGCTGGCAGTACTGTGTGCCCTGTGTGTGTCAGGCCGCGCTGTGTTTTATATGCTGCCCCAATTCAAGCCGGTAACGGCACTGGTGATACTTTCGGCGGTTTCACTGGGCAGTGAATCCGGTTTTTTGATCGGTTCGGTTTCCATGCTTGTTTCCAATGTGTTTTTCGGTCAAGGCATCTGGACGCCCTGGCAGATGTTTGCCATGGGGCTGATCGGTTTCCTTGCCGGAATCGTCTTTCATCTGACCCGACTGCAGGTCAATCGGGTTTCCCTGTCCATATTTGGCTTTTTAGCTGCTCTTGTACTCTATGGCGGAATAATGAACCCGGCAACGCTGCTGATGTCCCAGACCCCTTTGACCACAGGAGCCTTATTGTCTGTGTATTGGTTTGGGCTACCGGTGGATACGATCCATGCCGTTTCGACCGCCTGGTTTTTGTGGATTGCAGCGGAACCCATGTTGTCAAAGCTGGAACGGATTAAGAAAAAATATGGTCTGATTCGATAAAATATTGTAAAAAAGTCAAAAATTAGTTATTTTCATTTGTACCTTACTGTGATATAATATAGCTGTTACAGTAAGGTGTTTTTCTATGAAAATGGGATCATACTAATTTTGACAGAACAAACGCTGTCATGCTGCGTCAGCAATGCTGCGGGGCATCGGAGTTCTGTCTGTGCGTGAGTGAAGCTCGGGCAAGAACGATTACAGTACTGTCTGACGTTTCCACAAATTGCGTTTATCCGGCAGAATTAGTTTTCCGGACTTTGCTGTCCTCAAAAGGAAGTGTTATTATGCTGTTGATACAATATCCGAAATGTACCACCTGCAAAAAAGCGAAAACGTGGTTGGAGGAGCATCATATTCTCTATACCGATCGGCATATCAAAGAACAGCCTCCTACCCCGGAGGAATTGAAGGACTGGCTGACAAAAAGCGGTCTTCCGCTCAAACGTTTTTTTAATACCAGCGGTCTTTTGTATAAAGAAATGCAGCTGAAGGATAAACTCCCCGGTATGAGTGAAGAAGAACAGCTCCGGCTTCTTTCTTCGGACGGAATGCTGGTAAAGCGTCCGCTTCTCATTCATGGCGATACGGTTTTGGTAGGATTCCGGCAGTCGGAATGGGAACAGGCATTATTGGACAAATAATGGGAGAAACAGAGCATGAAGGACTTTTTACCGATTTCAAAAGAAGACATGATCCGGCGCGGATGGGATTCCGTAGACTTTGCCTTTGTAATCGGAGATGCCTATGTGGATCATCCCTCCTTCGGACCGGCCATTATCAGCCGCGTGCTGGAGGCAGCCGGCTATCGGGTGGGTATCATTCCGCAGCCGGACTGGAAGGATGAAAACAGCATCAATGTTTTTGGAGAACCTCGGCTTGGTTTTTTGATATCCGCCGGAAATATGGATTCTATGGTCAATCATTACAGTGTGTCCCGAAAACGCCGCGCCAAGGATTTTTTTACGCCGGGAGGCGTTATGGGAAAACGTCCGGATCATGCTACGGTTGTTTACGGCAATCTGATCCGACGCACCTATCCGCATAAGCCGATTGTCATTGGCGGTATTGAAGCCAGTCTTCGCAGAATGGCGCATTATGACTACTGGGATGACTGTCTGAAGCGTTCTGTTCTGCTGGATTCCCAGGCGGATCTACTTTCCTTTGGCATGGGGGAACGTTCTATTGTAGAAATAGCGGATGCCCTCAACAGCGGCATTCCTGTCAGGGATATCACCTTTATCCCCGGCACGGTTTATAAGGCCAGACAGCTTGATCATGTCGGTGAGGAGCATATTCTGCTTCCCTCCTTCCGGGAGCTGAAAGCCGATAAGCTGAATTATGCCAGGAGTTTTTATATTCAATATACCAATACGGATCCCTTTTCCGGCAAAATTCTCTGCGAACCCTATGACGATGAGTTTGTCATTCAGAATCCTATGGCGAAGCCCCTTTCACAGGAAGAAATGGATCGGGTCTATGCACTGCCCTATATGCGGAATTACCACCCCTGCTATGAGGAAACGGGCGGTATCGACGCTATCAAGGAAGTTAAATTCAGCCTGATCAGTAACCGCGGATGCTTCGGCGGCTGCAGCTTCTGCGCCCTGACCTTTCACCAGGGCAGGATTATCCAGACCAGAAGCCATGAGTCTATTCTGGAAGAGGCCAGGGAGATGATCCGGGATCCGGATTTCAAGGGTTATATCCACGATGTAGGCGGTCCTACTGCCAACTTCCGAAAAACCTCCTGTGAAAAGCAGCTGAAATACGGTGTCTGTCCCAATAAGCAGTGCCTGTTTCCGAAGCCTTGTCAGAATCTAACGGTGGATCACAGCGATTATCTTTCCCTGCTGCGGAAGCTGCGGGCTCTCCCGGGAGTCAAAAAGGTGTTTATCCGTTCCGGCATCCGTTTTGATTATATCATGGCAGACCCGGATGATACCTTTTTCAGGGAAATGTGTCAGCATCATATCAGCGGACAGTTAAAGGTTGCACCGGAACACGTTGCGGATGCGGTTCTTTCCAAAATGGGCAAGCCGGAAAACAGCGTTTACCGTGCCTTCTGCAAAAAATATGCTCAGATTAACAAGGCGCTTGGCAAGCCGCAGTTTTTGGTGCCGTATCTCATGTCCTCTCATCCCGGCTCTACCATCAAAGAGGCGATTGCCCTGGCGGAATATCTGCGGGATATCGGATGCAGTCCCGAACAGGTACAGGATTTTTATCCCACACCTTCTACCATTTCGACCTGTATGTACTATACCGGTGTGGATCCGCGTACCATGGAGCCGGTTTATGTGGCGCATAATCCTCACGAAAAAGCCATGCAGCGCGCTTTGATTCAGTATAAAAACCCCAAGAATTACGACCTGGTACATGAGGCCCTCACGTTGGCTCATCGAACTGATCTGATCGGGTTTGAGAAAAAATGCCTGATCCGGCCAAGACATAAAAATGATTTTCCTTCCCTCAGAACGAAAAAGCCTTTGACTGAGGCTGAGCAGAAATACGGCATTTCATTTGAAAAATATGACAGCATCCAAAAAGCAGCTCAGAAGGCACCCTCAGCGACTGACCGTCCTTCCGGCAAAAAGAAACGACGGGGCAGATGAGGAAGCCTTTTCAAAATCCGATAAAGGAGGTGATCGTTATGACGATGCTTTGGGTGTGGCTGGCGGTCATACTTGTTGCAGTACTGTTTGAAATCAATTCTCCCATACAGCTCGTGTCTATCTGGGCGGCACTGGGAGGTGTGGTTTCTCTGATTCTGTACCTTTGCAATGTAGATCTGTCAATTCAGATTGTTGTGTTCTTTGCCGTCACCTTCCTGCTGATTCTCCTGACAAGGCCATTGGCCAGAAAAATGACAAAATTCAAGAAAGTACCCACCAATGCGGATATGAATATCGGCAAGTCAGGGAAGGTTACGAAAATAGTGGATGAAGAAATGGGCATTTTCCGTGTAAGAGTGGAAAATGACGATTGGTCTGCCACGACTGAAGAACAGAAAATTCTGCCCGTTGGTACGATGGTTGCCGTTCTGCGGATCGAAGGCGTCAAGCTGATTGTCGAACCCGTCAGAAAAGAAGTGCCTGCGGCGGTACACTGAACATGAATTATTGATGAAAAGAGGTAATTGTCTATGTCTCCTTGGTTAATTGGATTAATAATTGTTCTGGCGCTGGTGTTTATCATCATAGTGTCCAATATTAAGATTGTTCCCCAGGCGAATGCGTTTGTTATTGAACGTTTCGGTGTGTACTACACCACCTGGCACACCGGTATTCACATGAAGGTTCCCTTTATGGATCGTATTGCCAGGAGAGTATCCCTCAAGGAACAGGTAGTTGACTTTGAACCCCAGTCCGTTATTACCCGTGATAACGTTTCCATGCAGATTGATACGGTGGTTTACTATCAGATTACAGATTCCAAGCTGTATGCTTATGGTGTGGAACGCCCCATTATGGCGATTGAAACCCTTTGCGCTACCACCCTCAGAAATATTATCGGTGAACTGGAATTGGATAATACCCTGACCTCCCGTGACAAGATCAATGAACGGATCAGAGAAATCCTTGACGAAGCAACGGATGCCTGGGGTATCAAGGTAAAGCGTGTTGAATTGAAAAACATCCTGCCGCCTCGTGAAATCCAGGTTGCCATGGAGAAGCAGATGAAGGCAGAACGTGAGCGCCGTGCCAGAATTCTGGATGCAGAAGGTGAAAAGACCAGTCAGATTCTGGTGGCAGAGGGTCATAAGGAAGCGGCTATTCTCCGCGCAGAGGCCATCAAGGAAACCAAAATCCGTGAAGCACAAGGTGAGGCAGAGGCTATTATCGCTGTACAGACGGCATTTGCCGACAGCTTGAGAATGTTGAACGAGGCTGCTCCCTCCGACAGAGTCATTGCTCTGAAGAGCCTGGAAACCTTTGCTCAGGTCGCGGACGGCCGTGCGACCAAGATTATCATTCCATCCGAACTCCAGTCCATGTCCGGATTGGCAACGGTTCTCAAGGAGCTGGTGATTGACGGCAATGTGGACAATACCCCCAAGAACCGTCAGGAGGGTGCCGACAGCACTGCTAAAGCAGCCAGAACAGCCAGCAAACCGATTATGCCACAGACCACTATGGGCAACAACCAGATCGGCACTGGCTTTGTCGATCAGTATGCAGGTCCTGTGGGAAATGTTTCCCAGTCTGTAGATGCCCAGGCGGCGCTGAGAGACCGCGCCCGTCAGGCACTGGACAGAAACACACCTGCCAGATAACATCCTTTTGTGCAGGATCATCGACCGATATTCAGGGATTCTCTGAATATCGGTCTTGCTTTTTTGCGGAAGATAGGCTAAAATGATAGGAGGAATATTTTTGTGTGTTGTTCCGGAAAAAACAAAAGGGGAGTATGAATAATGTCTGAATCAAAAAAAGTGGCTGTCATCATGGGCAGCGACAGTGATTTTCCTACCGTAGCAGGTGCCATCAAAACCCTTAACGCTTATCAGGTACCCTTTGAAGTACACGTGATGTCTGCACACAGAACGCCACAGGCTGCGGCCGAGTTTTCTGCCAGTGCCCGCCAGAACGGATTTGGCGTTATTATTGCGGCTGCCGGAAAGGCGGCACATCTGGCAGGTGTGCTGGCGGCTCATACCACCCTGCCGGTTATCGGGATTCCTATTAAATCCTCCACTCTCGACGGACTGGATGCCCTTCTGGCTACCGTTCAGATGCCCAAAGGCATTCCGGTAGCAACTGTGGCTATTGACGGTGCGGATAATGCGGCCATTCTTGCCGTCCAGATGCTGGCATTGTCAGATGAAACCCTGGCCAGAAAGCTGACAGAGGATAAAATTTCCATGCAAAAGGGTGTGGAAAGCAAAGATGCGGCCATTCAGCAAAAGGTACAGACACTGATCAATGAGTAAGGAGAAACGATATGTCTGAATTACATGATGAATGCGGTGTGATCGGCATCTATACCACGGATCCACTGGTGGATATCGTGGAAGAAACCTATCTCTCCCTTTACGCTTTGCAGCATCGGGGGCAGGTCGGCGCAGGAATTGCGGTCAACAACAAGGGGACGATCACCTACTATAAGGATCACGGCATGATTCCCGAAGCCTTGCCGGAAAAGGAACTGACCAGACTTGGCAACGGACAGATTGCCCTGGGTCATGTCAAGTATTCCTCCGGCGGCGCACCGGTGGATCATGAAAATCTTGCCCCCTTGGTGATGCGCTATATCAAAGGACAGCTTGCCCTGTGTATTAACGGGGTACTGACCAATTATCATGAACTGCGGGAGGAACTGAATCAGGGAGCGGCAATCTTTCAGTCCAACGGTGATACCGAAATGATTGCCTACCTGATTGCCAGGGCCAGAATCAATGCCTCTACCATCGAAGAGGCCGTTCAGGAAGCCGTTAAAAAGATGAAGGGCGCTTACGCCATTGCGTTGATGTCCCCCAGTAAGCTGATCGGTGTACGGGATCCCATGGGAATCCGTCCTCTCTGCTACGGCAAAATCGGTACCAGCTATGTCATTGCTTCCGAATCCTGTGTGTTTGACAGCATGGGAGGGGAGTTTATCCGTGACATCATGCCGGGTGAAATGATTGTGATCGACGAAGAGGGCGTGCATAGCTATCAGGAAAACTGCGGTGGAAAAACTGCCCTGTGTATGTTTGAGTTTGTGTTTTTCTCCCGTCCGGATACGGTATTGGACGGCGTTTCCGTCAACCAGGCACGCCAGAGGGCCGGCAGATTGCTTGCCCGGGAGCATCCGGTAGAGGCGGATATCGTCTGTGGGGTGCCGGATTGCGGCATTGAATCGGCCATTGGCTATGCAATGGAATCCGGTATTCCCTATGCAACCGGTCTGATTAAAAACAAGTATATCGGCAGAGCTTTCAATGACCGGAAGAGAAACTCCGAATATCTCATGCGGATCAAGCTCAATGCCCTCAAGAATAATGTTGACGGCAAACGGGTCATTGTCATTGATGATTCCATTGTCAAAGGGAAGACCTGCAAGCACATTGTCCGTCTGTTCCGTCAGGCAGGAGCAAAGGAAGTGCATATGCGGATTGCTTCTCCTCCCTTCCGGTGTCAGTGTTATCTGAACAGTGATACCACTGCCAAAGAAAATCTCATGGCCGCTACCATGAGTGTGGAGGAAATGAGGGAGTATATGAACGCAGATTCCCTTGGCTTCCTTTCGGTGGAGCATCTGAAGGATCTGGCCAAGGAGTGCAGGCTGGACTTCTGCGATGCCTGCTTTACAGGGAATTATCCCCTGGATGTGTCCGATACATCCAGAGAAGATAAGTATTCCAGGAAGATTTCATCCTGAATCAACCGAGCAGAACATTCTGTCTGAGGACAGGTTCAATAATCAAATGGAGGAACAATATGAAAAGCTACAGTGACAGCTACAAAGCAGCGGGTGTTGACGTAACGGCGGGCTACAAGGCCGTAGAACTGATGAAGGCGCACGTTGCCAGAACCATGACGAGCGGTGTCCTTTCCGGAATCGGCGGATTCGGCGGATTGTTTGAGATTGACACCACAGGAATTCAGAAGCCGGTGCTTGTATCAGGTACCGATGGCGTCGGCACAAAAATCAAAATTGCTTTCCTGCTGGATAAGCACGATACTGTGGGAATCGACTGTGTTGCCATGTGTGTCAATGATATTATCTGCTGCGGAGCAAAACCGCAGTTTTTCCTGGATTATATTGCCATCGGCAAAAACGTTCCCGAGAAAGTGGCAAAGATTGTTTCCGGTGTGGCAGAGGGCTGTGTTCAGAGTGAATGTGCCCTGATCGGCGGTGAAACGGCCGAGCATCCCGGTCTGATGCCGGAGGATGAATATGATCTTGCCGGTTTTGCGGTCGGCGTGGTAGATAAGGACAAGATTCTCAAGCCGGAAACCCAGAAGCCGGGCGATGTCATGATCGGCATCAGGTCCAGCGGTGTCCATTCCAATGGCTTTTCACTGGTGCGGAAGGTATTCGATATCAACGAAAAAACCATTGCTGTCCATTATGATGAGCTGGGCATGAGCCTGGGTGAATCACTGCTGACGCCTACCAGAATTTATGTGAAGGCAATTATGTCTCTGCTGGACAGCGTCCGCGTCAAGTCGATTTCCCATATTACAGGCGGCGGTTTCTATGAGAATATTCCCAGATCGCTGCCTCAGGGTATCGCCGCAAGAATTCAGCGCCGTGACGTGCAGGTTCTGCCGATTTTTGACCTGATTGCCAAAGCAGGCAACGTCCCTGAAAGAGATATGTTCAACACCTATAACATGGGTGTTGGCATGACGGTGGTGGTAGACGCCGCAGACGTGGATCAGGCGATTGCATCTCTGAAAGCATCCGGTGAAGACGCCTATGTGCTGGGCGAGCTGGTTGCCAGCGATGAGGGTGTTATCATTGAAGCGTAAAGGTGAGGATCCTATGAAAAATATCGTTGTTCTCGTTTCAGGGGGCGGCACCAATTTACAGGCGCTGATCGATGCTCAGGAGAGCGGTCAGATTAAAAACGGAAAAATCACCTGCGTGATTTCCTCCAAACCGGGTGTCTTTGCACTGGAACGGGCCAGAAATCATCAAATCCCTGTGAGAGTGATTGCCAGAAAGGAATATCCTGATGTTGCGGCCTACAGCCGTGCCGTTCTTGAGGCTATTCAGGAGGAAAAGGCCGATCTGGTAGTTTATGCCGGCTTTATGACGATTTTGGATGAACAGGTTGTCAAGGCAATGCCAAACAAAATGATGAATGTTCATCCGGCTTTGATTCCTTCCTTTTGCGGCAAGGGCTATTACGGTCTGCGGGTGCATGAGGAGGCTCTCAGAAAGGGTGTCAAGGTGACAGGTGCAACCGTTCATTTTGTGACAGAGGTTTGTGACGGCGGCCCCATCATTCTGCAGAAGCCGGTCGCTGTCAGGGAGGACGATACTCCGGAAATCCTGCAGCGGCGTGTTATGGAGGAAGCAGAATGGAAAATTCTTCCTCAGGCGGTGGCAATGTTCTGTGATGACCTTTTAGAGGTACGGAATGACCGTGTTTATTGTAAATCCGCTGCTGACGGCACCGGAGAATGCTGCTGAAATTACCAACCAGAGAAAGGAATCAATACTATGACAGATTTAAAAGCGGAAATTTCCTCCACCACCTATCCCGGCAGAGGAATTATCATCGGCAAAAGTGCTGACGGCCAAAAAGCCGTCATTGGCTATTTTATCATGGGCAGAAGCGAAAACAGCCGCAACCGTGTGTTTGTGGCTGAGGGTAAGGATCTGAAAACCCAGGCCTTTGATCCGTCCAAGCTGACGGATCCGTCCTTGATTATTTACGCACCGGTTCGTACTCTTGAAAACGCTACCGTTGTTACCAACGGCGATCAGACGGATACAGTCAGAGATTTCCTGCTTTCAGGAAAAACCTTTGAGGATGCCCTGCGTACCCGTACCTTTGAGCCGGATCCTCCGAATTTTACCCCTCGTATTTCCGGCCTGCTGACCTTTGCCGACGGAGATTTTTCCTATCAGATGTCTATTCTTAAAAGCAACAACGGCAGAGAGGAATCCGCACTGCGGTTTTTCTATGATTATGCCCAGCCTGTTGCCGGAGAAGGTCATTTCATCCATACCTATCAGTGCGACGGCAATCCCATTCCTTCCTTTGCCGGAGAACCGACACTGGTCAATATCGAAGGCGATCTGGACACCTTTACCGAGAACGTGTGGAATGCCCTGAATGCAGACAACAAGGTTTCCCTCTACACCAGATTTATTGATCTGGCCACAGGCGCCTTTGAAGACAGAATTGTCAACAAAAATCAGTAAATGAAAGGACTATGAATGATGAACGAGCTGGAACTTAAATATGGCTGCAATCCCAATCAAAAGCCTTCCCGTATCTATATGCAGGACGGTTCCGAACTGCCGGTAACGGTTCTTAACGGAAAACCCGGTTATATCAACTTCCTGGATGCTTTCAACAGCTGGCAGCTGGTGTGCGAATTGAAGGCTGCCACCGGCCTTCCGGCAGCGGCTTCCTTCAAGCACGTCAGTCCTGCCGGTGCTGCTGTGGCTACCGAACTGTCTGATACGCTGAAAAAGATTTATTTTGTAGACGATCTGGAGCTGTCTCCCATGGCTTGTGCCTATGCGAAGGCAAGAGGTGCCGACAGAATGTCCTCCTATGGAGACTGGGTTGCTCTCTCCGATACCTGTGACAGGCAGACAGCATTACTCCTTCAGAGAGAAGTGTCCGACGGTATTATCGCTCCTGATTATACAGACGAAGCTCTTGCAATTCTGAAAACCAAGCGGAAGGGTACCTACAATGTTGTCAAAATTGATCCGTCCTATGTTCCTGCCGCTCTGGAGCATAAGCAGGTTTACGGCATTACCTTTGAGCAGGGAAGAAATGACCTGAAAATCGATGCAGATATGCTGAGAAACATTGTGACGGACAACAAAACCTTTACCGAAGAGGCCAAAAGAGATCTGGTCATTGCTCTGATTACGCTGAAATACACCCAGTCCAATTCCGTTTGCTATGCCAAGGACGGTCAGGCTATCGGTGTCGGCGCCGGTCAGCAGTCCAGGATTCATTGTACCCGTCTGGCAGGCAATAAGGCGGATATCTGGTATCTGCGTCAGTGTCCCAAGGTGATCGCGCTGCCCTTCCGTGAGGATATTCGCCGTCCGGACCGGGATAATACCATCGATGTTTATATTTCCGATGATTATGAGGATGTTCTGGCAGATGGTATCTGGGAACAGTTCTTTACTGTTAAGCCGGAGCCCCTGACAAAAGAAGAGAAGAAAGAGTGGCTCGCAACCTTCAGCGGCGTTTCTCTTGGTTCGGATGCCTTCTTCCCCTTTGGTGACAATATTGAGCGTGCAAAGCGCAGCGGTGTGCAGTATATTGCCCAGCCCGGCGGTTCTATCCGTGATGACAATGTCATTGATACCTGCAACAAATATAACATGACCATGGCCTTTACCGGAATTCGCCTGTTCCATCATTAATCGGAAAATGGGGGATCATTATGAAAGCAAGAGTCCTCTTCCTGTTGCTAATCGCTGCCCTTGGATTAAGCTTTGTCAGTGGGTGCGGCCGTTCCTCAGATCAGACAGGAGCTTTGTCTTCTGCAGAGACGTCTCTGCCCTCCGGGGAACCGGAAACCTCTGCACCAGAGAAAGAAAACGTTTCCTGTCAGACCCAGACCGTGTTTTCCCTTGGGGATGCCATTGCCTACTGTCCCAACGGGTCCTTACTGCGCCTTGGGGATGACCGTCAGGCTTCCACCTTTACGCAATTGAAGACGGTGGAGGAATCAACGGAGGAGGTTCCCTTTGACTCTTCATTGACACAGTACTGTGTTACCGATCAACAGCTGATTCTTCCGCAGATTGACGAAATGCTGGCTTGCGTAAAGTCTTATGACTTTTCAGACAGGACTTCTGTAAAAGGCAAGGATTATTTCACGGGAAAGGCGTTCCGCGAAGCGGCAGATGCCCTTGGCTTTCACGGAGAAGCTGATGGAGATTATGATGCGCTCTGTCTGAGCATGCAAAACATCATTGACGGTGGGGACGGATTTCTGTATTTTACGATTGGCTACAACGGAAATGAAATCGACCTGCAGGCACCGCTGCTTTATCGTGTGGGAAAATATTCTGTCTCAGAGGAAAAAGTCACTTTCTTGACAGATGTTTTTGCCTCCTCCTTTCTTGTCCTGAACGGAACCGTTTACTATTACGACAACGGTGTGGTCTGCAATTCCTCTAATGTTCTTTCTGTGGATAAGTCCCGTGTCGGGCTTTATTCCGTCCGCACGGATGGCAGCGGCAAGAAGCTGCTGACCAATAATTTTGACGGCAATCCCGAGGCTGTACTGAAAAACGGGGCAGATCTGTGTGTCAACATCAGTATTGTTGGGAATCAGCTTTATTACATCAACGCCGGATCCGCCGATAACAGCAGTCTTTATCAGATCAACCTTGATGGCAGTGACTGCCGGCGGGTTACGGAGGATCCCTGCTGCAGCTATTATCTGGCAGATGGAAAGCTCTACTATCTGAGAGGGTCCTATCTTCCTACAGTCAGCAGCCGTTACCATCTTTCGGATTATTCCTTGTCTGACGGCTTCCGGGAGGAGCTTCATCCCTACACCATGGTGGAACGTTCCCTTGACAGCGGGGAGGAAAAGGAGCTTTTTGTTAAAAATCATCCCTATGGGGTGTTTTCCGTGAAGGATGGCTGCCTGTATTTCCGGAATGATCTGGAGTATTATCGTACCTACCAGATGGATAAGGATTTTGTCGAAAGTGAACAGGAAGCTCCGGATTTGTCACGCTACGATTTGTCTGCGGAAGCGCCTTTCGGACAGCGTTATCTGCTATCCGAACATAAAATGGAAAATCTGTATGCACTGGTGCTGGAAAACTATCCGCATAATGATAATCCCTTTATAGTGGGAATGCCTGCGGATTATGCCGGCAAGGGTCCCTTTTATCTCTGGAGGGATGCCCCGGATCTGTCGGACGGGAAAACAATCCCGCTGTATTATTGATTGAATTATGTTAGCTGGAACCCATAAATGAAGGAGGAAGTCATTCATGAGAATTATGGTAATCGGCGGCGGCGGTCGTGAACACACGATTATCCGCAAGCTGAAGGAAAGTCCCAAGGTAGATAAAATCTATGCCGCACCCGGCAACGGCGGTATTGCCAAGGATGCGGAATGTGTTGATATCGGCGTAATGGATAAAGCCGCTGTCATTGAGTTTGCCAAGGAAAATGTGGTAGATCTGGTGTTTGTGGCACCGGATGATCCCCTGGCAGCCGGAATGGTTGATGCGCTCAATGCCAATGGCATTCGTGCCTTCGGTCCCCGTGCGGAGGCTGCTATTATTGAGAGCAGTAAGGTTTTTTCCAAAAACCTGATGAAAAAATATCATATTCCCACTGCTGCATATGAGGTGTTTGATGATCCCGCTGAGGCGATTGCATATATCGAGGAGCGCAACCAGTATCCTGTGGTGATCAAAGCAGATGGACTGGCTCTGGGAAAAGGCGTGATCATTGCGCAGACACAGAAGGAAGCCAGAGATGCCGTCAAGGAAATTATGGAGGACAAAAAATTCGGTGATTCCGGTAATCATGTTGTGGTGGAAGAATTCCTCACCGGTCCGGAGGTATCCGTCCTTGCCTTTACCGACGGGATCTCTCTGGTGCCTATGGTTTCTTCCAAGGATCACAAACGTGCCTACGACAATGATGAGGGTCTGAATACCGGCGGAATGGGCACCATCAGTCCGAATCCCTATTATACTCCTGAGGTGGCGGAAATCTGCCGTAAGACGATTTTTGAACCCACAGTAGCCGCCATGAACAGTGAGAACCGTCCTTTTAAGGGCTGTCTTTATTTCGGTCTGATGATTACCCCTGACGGACCCAAGGTGATTGAGTATAACGCCCGTTTCGGAGATCCTGAGGCACAGGTGGTTCTTCCCAGACTCAAGACGGATCTGGTGGATATTATCGAAGCAGTGATTGATGAGCGGCTGTCACAGCTTAACATTGAGTGGAGTGATACGGCCACCGCCTGTGTGGTTATGGCATCCGGCGGCTATCCGCAGTCTTATCAGAAGGGCTTTGAAATTTCCGGTCTGGACGAAAACGGACAGATCGAAGGGGCAGAGGTATTCCATGCCGGTACCAAACTGGAAAATGGCAAGTTCTATACCAATGGCGGACGTGTCCTGGGAGTGACAGCCGAAGGAAAGACCCTGGAGGAAGCACTTGACAAGGCTTATTCCGCGGTCAGAAAGATTTCCTTTGAAGGCGCTCACTACAGAACCGACATCGGAAAAATCAAATAATCCTGCCTGTAATTCCGGACGGAATCTTTCGTCCGGAATGTTTTCTGCCCTTTTTGCATATCTTATGCCAGGGAACAGCTGATCCGTGTGTCTTACTCTTGAGCTGAGGGTACGTGACCATGCGGATTTTCTTTTGCCATTTGCATTTCCTAAAAAACTTTCAAATAATACTTGATTTTTTTGCCAAAAGGGTATAGAATACTTTTAGCACTCAAATAGGGTGAGTGCTAAATTTGAGCAATCTCCTGTAAGGCCAGGATTTTCAGGAAAGATTGTCAAAAGCTATTTTTCAAAGGATTAAAGGAGGCAATACCGTATGACTATCAAACCGTTACTGGACAGAGTAGTTGTAAAAGCTGAACAGACAGAAGAGACAACAAAAAGCGGCATTATTTTGACTGCTGCTTCTCAGGAGAAGCCCCAGTTTGCCACAATTGTTGCCGTAGGACCCGGCGGCGTGGTTGACGGAAAAGAAGTGACCATGTATGTCAAGGTTGGCGACAAGGTGATCACCAGCAGATATTCCGGCACAGATGTCAAGCTGGACGGGGAAGAGTATTCTATTGTTCGTCAGTCTGATATTCTTGCGATTGTAGAGTAATATAAAAAACGGAGGTACATGATTATGGCTAAACAGATTGTTTATGGCGAAGATGCCAGAAAAGCTCTTCTGAGCGGTATTGATCAGCTTGCTAATACCGTCAAGATTACCCTTGGTCCCAAGGGCAGAAATGTTGTTCTGGACAAAAAATTCGGTGCTCCCCTGATTACCAATGACGGTGTCACCATTGCGAAGGAAATCGAACTGGAAGATGCATTTGAAAATATGGGTGCTCAGCTTGTCAAGGAGGTTTCCATCAAAACCAACGATGTGGCCGGTGACGGTACTACCACAGCTACCCTTCTGGCTCAGGCACTGATTCGTGAGGGTATGAAAAATGTCACTGCCGGAGCAAATCCTATGATTCTCAAGAAGGGCATCAGCAAGGCAGTCGATACCGCGGTTGAAACCCTGAAGGCAAATTCCAAGCCTGTTGAAGGCTCAAAGGATATTGCCAGAGTTGCTACGATCTCCGCCGCCGATTCCTTTATCGGCGATCTGATTGCCGAAGCTATGGAAAAGGTTGGCAAGGACGGCGTTATTACCGTAGAGGAATCCAAGACAGCTGAAACCTATTCGGATGTTGTCAAGGGTATGATGTTTGACAGAGGCTACATCACCCCCTATATGTGTACCGATACCGATAAGATGGAGGCAGTCATTGAGGATGCCTTTATCCTGATTACCGATAAGAAGATTTCCAGTATTCAGGACATTCTTCCCGTTCTTGAAGAGATCGCAAAGGCCGGTCAGAAGCTGGTTATTATTGCAGAGGATATCGAGGGCGAAGCTCTGACCACCCTGATTCTCAACAAGCTGCGCGGAACCTTTGTCTGCGTTGGTGTCAAGGCTCCCGGCTTTGGTGACAGAAGAAAGGAAATGCTCCGTGATATTGCTGTTCTGACAGGCGGTGAGGTCATTTCCTCTGAAATCGGTCTGGAACTGAAGGATGCTACCGTGGCACAGCTTGGCCGTGCGCATCAGGTCAAGATTGATAAGGAAAATACAATTATCGTCGGCGGTGCCGGTGATCCCGAGGCGATTAACGCCAGACGTTCTCAGATTCGTGCCCAGATCGAGACTTCTACCTCTGACTTTGACAGAGAAAAGCTCCAGGAGCGTCTTGCAAAGCTTGCCGGCGGTGTAGCGGTTATCAAGGTTGGTGCTGCTACCGAGATCGAGATGAAGGAAAAGAAGCTCCGCATTGAGGATGCTCTTTCCGCTACAAAGGCTGCTGTGGAAGAGGGTATCGTTGCAGGCGGCGGAACCGCTCTGCTGAACACCATTTCTTCCGTCAAGAACCTGGTCGAGGAACTGGAGGGTGACGAAAAGACCGGTGCCAAGATTGTTCTCAAGGCATTGGAGGAGCCGGTACGTCAGATTGCTGCCAATGCAGGTCTGGAAGGTTCCGTCATTGTTGATAAGATCCTTTCTGCCAATAAGGTCGGCTATGGCTTTAATGCTCTGACCGAAGAATATGCCGACATGATGGAAAGCGGCATTGTGGATCCTACAAAGGTTACCCGTTCTGCTCTGCAGAATGCTGCTTCCGTTGCCGCAATGGTTCTGACTACAGAATCCCTGGTAGCCGATATCAAAGAGCCTGCTGCCGCTCCTGCCGTTGATCCTTCCATGGGCGGAATGTATTGATCCTGCAGTTCGGCTGGTATCCATATTTCTGATGCCGTTGTCGCTGATGAATTCTCCGTATCATTCTGATGCGGAGAATTTTTTTAAAAATTTTTATAAAATCGCTTCATTTTGATATTGATGTATGCTATAATATATCAGTTATGAAGCAGACGACTTATGACCGTCTGCCGGTTGAAGGCAACGTTTTTGACCGAATCAGAAAATACCGGATAGGATGAAGAACCATTGAGTGAAACAATTGAAAAGAACAATGACATTATCGCCGGCCGTAACCCCGTTACCGAGGCGCTTCGTTCGGGACGAGCCATTGACAGTCTGCTGATTGCCAAGGGAGAACTGAACGGGTCCGTCAAGGTGATTGCGGCGAAGGCTAAGGCATTGAAGATACCCATCAAGGAAGTAGACAGAAAAAAACTGGATCTGATGTGCGGAGGTGCCGTTCATCAGGGTGTGGTGGCTCTGGCTGCTCTCAAGGAATATTCCACGGTGGATGATATTTTTGCTTTGGCGGAAAGCCGACAGGAAGCTCCTTTTATTATCGTACTGGATGAAATCGAGGACGCCCATAATCTGGGTGCGATTATCCGGACAGCGGAATGTGCCGGTGCCCACGGGGTGATTATCCCCAAAAGACGGGCTGCCGGATTAAGCTATGCGGTTGGAAAAACATCCGCCGGTGCTTATGAATATATGCCTGTAGCAAGAGTCACGAATCTGCCGAATACGCTGGATGAGCTGAAGGACCGTGGCTGCTGGATTTACGGCGCCGATATGAACGGCTCCGTCTATTCCGAAAACCGCCTGACGGGTGCCTGTGCTCTGGTGATCGGCTCCGAAGGAAACGGAATCGGAAGACTGGTAAGAGAAAAATGCGATGTTATTCTCTCTTTGCCGATGTGCGGAAAAATCAATTCCCTGAATGCATCGGTTGCCGCAGGAATCCTGATGTATGAATTCACACGTCAGCGTCTTGGAATCAAAGCTGTAAACGGAGGTTAAGTCAGATGTCCATAGATCATGATCAAAAACCATCGTATGATCCTTCTGCTTCTCCAGTGAAGAACTTATTCAGACAGGAAGAAACGACTGGTCAACAGTCCAATGCCGCAGGGGAGTCTGCAGCAAAGCCGTCTGATCCGTCGCCTGCAGGACCGGAAAAGACGGAATACATGGTGGAGCTTCCGGAGGAGAAGACAGGTCTGTTCAAGCGCTTTAAAGCTCGTGTCTATAAAATGCTGAACGCAATGAAACAACAACCTCCGGAAGAGGAAGATTCCTCTGCTGTCGAAGATGTTTTGTCTTCTCAACCGGTAGAAGGAAAAAGATTCGATCTTTTCGGTAAGCTGAAGGTTCAGAATTATGAGGCGTCCGCCCCTGCGGATCTTTCTCCCGTCAGAAAGGAGCCGGCGCCCATTTCATCGTCTGTCGGACAAAAACAGCCAACCCCCGGGCGTCCTGTCGGTAAAAAGCTGACCGTTCCGGCTTCGCAAAAACCAAAAGCCGCTGTTGTTTCACAAGCGTCTCCTGATAGCACATCGGACATCGGGAAACATCCGGAGGTCCCTTCTGCACAGAAATCTGACGATGATTTTTCGGAAGCGGATATTCCTGATATCCGGATTCTTTCCACCGAGGTTTCTTCCGAGGCTGAGCTTACTGCCCAGTCCATGTCCTCAGAGGATATTCCCGATATCAAACTGTTGTCCGAAGAGGCGCCCGCCGAACCGGAGGAATCCCCAAAATCAACGCTGATTTCAGAGGAAATCCCGGATATCTTATCCCTGAAAAAAGAACAGCCTAAGGAAACAAAGTCTCCCGCCGGAACCGAAGCGTCCGGGAAGCCTTCTGCAGTATCGGAGGAGGTTCCGGATATACTT
>CACYCV010000257.1 GCA_902772955.1 uncultured Ruminococcus sp. | reverse complement strand
TCCTCCTTCTTTGCGCCGTTACAGCCGACGAGACAGGAAAAGCCCATTACACTGGCCATCGCCATTACCATTACTCTTTTTGATACGGTTTGTTTCTTCATAATAATTGTCCTTTCTGTTTAATGATTTTTCAAAAGCACTGTTGCTTTCGATGGGTTTTATCGTAAAGGCAGTTTCTTAATACTTTGCCGGTATAGTCCTAAAGAATTCTTAACGGAGAGTGTGAATGCCGGTTTAGATTCTTTAAGCTTTTACTTAGAATCTGTTAAGGCATTTATCTTATGATAAGGAAGCGTTTTGACCTTGACTGAAGAACCAGGCATCGGTTAGCGCAGCCGCTCACAAGGCGCTCGCAAGCGCAGGCTTAGAAAAAACAGACAGAGGGACTATATGGCTTACCATACATTAGGTTATTTGATTATTTTTCTTCCGGTTACTGCATGTATATATCAACTGGCGCGGCGCGGCCAAAGGCGGTATGTATTATTAATTGCCGGGTATTATTTATTTTGGACATTCAGCAAGATGCTGTTGCTCTTTCTTATTGGAACAAGCTTGTTCACACATTACATTTGCTTATGGATGACGCGGATACGTGAACAGAAGCTGTATTTCGCGATGGGGAAGGGTGAAAAGCTGCATCGGAAGACAGGAAACAATAAAGAGGAAAAGAAAATTCTGATATTCGGTATTCTTGTTCTGCTCGGTGTGTTGGGATACTTGAAATACCATAACTTTTTTGTATCCAATTGGAATATTTTGGCGGATAGAATTGGATTTATCTCACCACTTCAGGAAAAGGAGCTGCTGATCCCGATAGGAATCTCCTTTTACACCCTTCAGGCGATCGGATATATGACCGACGTTTATTGGAATAAAACGGAAGTTTATCCGCATCCCGGGAAAACTGCCCTGTTTTTGGGATTTTTTCCGCAGATCATGGAGGGGCCGATCAGTTCATATGCACAGACAGCGGATCAGTTGTGGAAAGGAGAACCGATCCGGCTGGAAAACTTATGCACAGGGAGCGTGCGAATTCTGTGGGGACTTTTCAAAAAACTGATCATTGCAGACAGACTGTATGTTCTCGTCGGTACGATCTATGACAAACCTGAGGATTATAAGGGTGCGGCAATCGCAGTTGCTGCAGTTGCTTATACGATTCAGCTGTATATGGAATTTTCGGGGTGTATGGATATCGTGGTCGGCAGCGGAAGAGTGTTCGGCATTCAACTGCCTGAGAATTTCAGACAGCCTTTTTTTGCGGAGAGCGCGTCTGATTTCTGGAGGAGATGGCACATGACTCTCGGCGTCTGGTTCCGTACATATGTGTTCTATCCTGTATCGGTATCCCGAATAATGAAAAAATGGACAAAATTTGCAAGACATCGTTTCGGGAAAAATATAGCCAGGATGGGAACGATGGCAATGTCACTATTTCCGGTCTGGCTGTGCAACGGATTGTGGCACGGGCCTAAATGGAATTATATTTTTTACGGAATGTACTATTTTGCAATACTCTCTCTTGAGGCGGCGATCGAGCCGGTGAGAGATTTATTTCTCAATAAATGTATGATCCGGAAAGAGGCGAAATGGTACAGAGCTGTCAGGATTGCGAAGACATGGATCATTGTTTTTACAGGAGAGTTGTTTTTCCGGGCGGAGAGCCTTGGCTCAGGAATAAAGATGTTCCGGAGTATGTTCAGCGGGTTTTCAATCCGGCAGTTGAACCGGGAATTTTTGCTTGGACTGGGACTGGATAAGGCAGATTATATTGCAATTATGGCAGGCTGCGCGATCGTCCTGGCAGTGGACATAATAAATGAGAAAAAGCTTCTCGGAGAAAGCGGGATAAAAAAGCTGTGTCTGCCGGTGCGTTGGGGATTATATTACAGTTTGCTGTTTTCAGTCATCCTTTTTGGGGCTTATGGAATCGGATATAACACGGTGGATCTCATTTATGCAGGATTTTAAAAGAAATTATTTAACTCTTAATGTGGTTATGGTGAAAACAATTATGTTTTTTGCCATCATGATCGCCCTGTTCGCAGCATTGTCAGATCGGACAGAAAGCGCGCTTCTTGAAAAAGATCAGCTGATACCTGAAAGAAACAAGAGTATTTACGCAATACAGCGTGAACCGGAAGAAACTATCGATATTTTGGTACTGGGAGACAGTCTGAGCTATTCATCGGTCTCGCCCATGTCACTTTGGAACAGACATGGCTATACCTCTTTCGTGTGCGGACAGCCGGGACAGGACATGATTGAATCTGAGGAATTGCTCCGGATTGCGCTGAGAACACAGACGCCTGAAGTGGTGATACTGGAAACAAATGCTCTTTTTCAGGACCGGTTAAACGGAAGATCCCTCAACGATACTATGGAAACTGCATTTAATTATTATATTCCGCTTTTCAGGGGACATGATGTATGGAAATCCTTGGTTATGAAAAAGGAATATGAAGAGATAGGTTTCGCTAAATACAAAGGCTTTGCTTTCCGCAGCGACATTAAACCGTATAAAGACGGCGAGTATATGAAGAAAACTGACAAAACAGCGGAATTGCCGGACAAGAACATGGAACATTTGCAGAATATTATGGACATGTGCAGGGATTGCGGAGCTGAATTGATTCTTTTGGGAACGCCTTCTCCGAGTAATTATAACTATTCAGTACATAATGCAATTGCTGAATATGCAGACAAACAGAAACTGACTTATATAGATATGAATCTCCTTAACGATGAGATTAAAATTGACTGGAATACAGACACATTGGACAAAGGAGATCATCTGAATCTGTCCGGGGCTGAAAAGGTAACAGAATACCTGGGACGTTATTTATCTGATAACTACAGCCTTACGGATCACAGAGGCGATGCCGCATTTGATCAGTGGACAAAAGTTGCTGCGGAATATGATGAGAAGGCCTCACTAAAACTAAAAGAGATGAGAGGAACATAAACAAATGACAGAGAAAAAGATAATGGTCATTGAAGATGATGAAGATATACGGGAAGGAGTCCGGATCCTTCTTGAAAGTGAGCAATATTTTGTGATAGAGGCAGAGAACGGAGCGCAGGGACTCGAACTTTTGGAACCTGATACAGCACTGATTATACTGGATATCATGATGCCGGGGATGAGCGGAATCCGTACGTGTGAAGAAATTCGAAAGATCTCAAATGTGCCGATACTCTTTCTGACCGCGAAAGCGCAGGAGTCCGACAAGCTGCTGGGGCTTATGGCAGGCGGTGACGACTATCTGCCAAAGCCTTTTTCTTATGCGGAACTGCTTGGCAGAGTGAAAGCCCTGATACGGAGATATACCGTTTATATGGGCAGTTCCGTGGTCACTGAAGAAGGACAGGAAGAGTATATCGAACAATCGGGAATAAGGATCAGCAAATTCTTCAATGAAGTATTTGTTGATGGCGAAGAAAAAGAATTATCAAATATTGAGTACCAAATGCTGCTTCTGCTGATGCGGCATAAGGGGAAAACCTTTTCCGCGCAGAATCTATATGAAAGCATCTGGAATGAGCCGTATTTTTATTCCTGCAACAGCACAGTGATGGTACATATCAGAAATCTCAGAATGAAAATAGAAAAGGATCCTAAAAATCCAAGATATATAAGGACATTATGGGGGAAAGGATATCGGTTTGAAGATCATTGTTCGTAAAAAGAATTCATTGTACGTGCAAATGGCGCTGCTGCTGGTCGCGGCAACGGTACTTGCCTGTCTGCATTTTATTGCGGTTGACAGTGTGAGTGAAAAACTTGTTGACTGGTATATGGTTAAAACCGATTATGCCATAACTCAAAATCACAAGGCTATTGAAAATCTTCAGGAATACATCACAGAGAAGGAACTTAAATCCCGGGACAGCGCAGAACTTAATGAGTGGGTAAAAAAACAATGGTTCCTGAGTCTTGTGGTTTATAAAAACGGGATTCAGGTTTTTGATTCGAGATATCCTGATCAGGCTATCTGGGAGGAGGAGATCAGTTTTGCTGATTATGAGTGGTCCAAGTACAGTGAGGTTGAATTTGCCGACGGAACAGCAGAGATACAGGTGAACGGTGCTTACGGTTATCAGGTCTACAACGCTGTAAGGATCATTGAACTGGGTATAAGCTTTCTGATATTTTTACTGATTGTTCTGGCAGGCATCCGTAAAAAAATGCGTTATATACAAAAACTGTGTGATGAAGTTGAAGTTCTTGAAGGGGGAGGACTGCAGCATCCGATCACGGTCTCAGGAAACGATGAGCTTTCCGGGCTGGCCAAAGGGTTGGAAAGTATGCGTCTGTCTTTTTTGACCAGCCAGGAGAAAGAGGAGGCAATGATCCGGGAGAATCAGCGGGTCATTACAGAAATGTCGCATGACCTGAGAACGCCGGTCACAGCGATCATTCTATACGCCGAAATATTAAAGG
>CACYCV010000256.1 GCA_902772955.1 uncultured Ruminococcus sp. | reverse complement strand
CTGCTGTTTCCGTTCAGGTTTGTCTTTATTAAGGCACTAAATCTTATCAGAAGGATCAAAAAGAAAAAATGAAAAATAATACTCTTAGATGGCTTTTCTCCGTTCCCGGAAGAAAAAAGGTGTATATTCTGCTGCTGATATTGGTACAGGTATTGCATGGAGCAAGCGGTGTGCTATATGCCCTGCTCCTTCGCAATATTGTAGATAGTGCCGTTGGAAAGGACACGGACATTTTCGTGTTGAATGTGTGTCTGGTGATACTTCTTGTAATCGCTCAGCTTTCGATGAGAGCAGTTATACGCTTTCTGAACGAACTTTCAAGATCATCACTCGAAAACATTTTCAAGGAACGCCTGATGAAACATTTGCTGAAAAAAAACTTTGCTGTGGTTGATGCTGTCCATTCAGGCGAGTGGCTTAATCGGCTTACAAATGATACAGTCGTTGTCGCCAACGGATATACGGAGATCATCCCCGGCATAGCAGGAATGGCAGTTAAGATGATAAGTGCTGTCATAATGATAATCATATTACAGCCTTGGTTTACTTGGATAATACTGCCCGGTGGCATTGTAATGGTGATCCTGACCTATGCTTTCCGCAAGGTGCTGAAAAGGCTTCATAAAAATGTGCAGGAAAAAGATGGCAGTCTGAGGATATTCCTGCAGGAAACTCTCGGCAATATGATGATGATACGTTCCTTTGCCGCAGAGCAGCAGACAGAAAAGGAAATGACCGATAAGGCAAAAGAACACAAAGCCGCCCGAATGAGGAAAAATCGTTTCTCCAATTTCTGCAATATTGGCTTCGGTACAGCTATTCAGGGAATGTATCTGTTCGGTGTGATATGGTGCGGCTGGGGAATCCTGATGGGAACGATCACCCTCGGAACGCTGACAGCAGTAACGCAGCTTATCTCACAGATACAATCACCCTTTGCAAATATAACGGGATATCTTCCGAGATTTTACGCTATGACGGCAAGTGCCGAAAGGCTTATGGAAATCGAGAGCTTTGAAGAAGAAAACACCGAACCTCCATTTCCGCTTGAAGAAGTCAGAAGTTTATATCAAAACAGCTTGCAGGAAATCGGATTAAAGAATATCAGCTACACCTACTATCCACCGTCTGATAAAGTAACGAAGCTATCAAAGGACGGTATGCCGGTTGTGCTGGAAAACATCAATGTAAGTGTACAAAAGGGCGAATATGTTGCTTTCACAGGACATAGCGGCTGCGGCAAGTCAACGGTTATAAAGCTCCTGATGAGCATATATCATCCCGATGCAGGCGAGTGTTATATCCGAACCTCAAACAGAACAGAAACACTTTCAGCTCGTTATCATCGCTTGTTCGCTTATGTTCCGCAGGGAAATAAGCTTATGACAGGAACCGTCAGAGAAGCTGTTGCTTTTGCCGATAAAGCAAAAATGCAGGATGATGAAAAAATAGCACAGGCACTAAAAATCGCTTGTGCGGATGAATTTGTGTCAGAGCTTGAAAAAGGTATAGATACACTTCTCGGTGAACGAGGAACAGGACTTTCAGAAGGACAAATGCAGCGAATAGCCATAGCAAGAGCGATATTCTCAGAAAGTCCCATTCTGATTCTTGATGAAGCTACAAGCTCACTTGATGCGGCAACCGAAAAGAAGCTGCTTGAAAATCTGCAGAAAATGACCGATAAGACAGTTATCATAGTAACACACCGTCCAGCAGCTCTGACAATCTGCGACAGAGTGCTGAAATTCACAGAGAATGGAGTTGAGGAAGATGGTAAGATAAAAAACTAAAAGAAATGCTAACAGCAACAAGTCCGTTTTTGAAATCTCAGACTTGCTGCTGTTTTTTTTATACGCTATGTACCAACACCCTGATATGAAGTCGTTGGATATTGTAACCGCCTGCCGTAATGCTCTCTACACAAGCGATACCCTCTTTCCCGATAACCGTTCCATTCAAAACGGTGAAGCCGCCTGTTCCGGCAGAAGCACGAATATTACTCCAATCTGTTATCTCTCCTGTGATCTTGCGTACACGGTAAATCAGGTCAATAATCAGATTTTCGGCTGCCTGAACATTATCATCGTGTATCTGTTCGTCT
>CACYCV010000255.1 GCA_902772955.1 uncultured Ruminococcus sp. | reverse complement strand
GAAATATTTTGAAAAACTTTTTGATGTCTTGTAACCTTGGGGAAAGGACAGAGATTATATTGGTGAAAACGACGTTCGTTTCTATTTTGTAAGAAATTATCTGAATGATATATGAGGAGGTATTTTTATGAAAAAGCAAAGTGTTTTATGCCTGGCTCTGATTCTGGCCATGACGACCGGTTTGGCCGCATGCTCTGGTCAGCAGGAGGCATCATCACCCTCGTCCTCTAAGACTCCGGAGATCAGTCTTGTTTCTGCTGAGAAGGAAGACAAAAACGAAGCGTCCAAAGAAATAACCCCGGATATTGATGAAAAGGGTTCACACGACACGAAGGATACTACTCCTGTCAAGGGAGCAGAGGGAGAGAAAGAGCTGGCGGAAGGCTTTGCAGGGGCCGATGCCTATATTGCCGGAGAAGCGTCTCCCCGCAAAAGAGCGGCGCTGAGCTATTCGGATGCGGCGGTACCGGCGGATAGAATTGCCACACCGGGTGCTCCCACAGAAGCCACTCCTCCGACAAATGCAGAGAAGCCATCTACCGAGACGGACATAGCTTCTCTTGAGGAGCCGCTCATCATCGAGGAGCCGCCTATCGTCGAGGATCCGCCGGTGGATCCGCCTCAGGCCGGACAACTGACAGCGGGGGAATGGAACGATAATGATAACTGGGGCTTTTTTACCAATCTGGTCAACGCACAGACGATTACCTTCCCCAGCTTTGGAATTGAACCGCGTTTTCGTACGATGATAACGGTTCAGGATGCTTCCGGAAAAGCGATTGTCAATGCGACGGTACGGTTGTATGGAGAGGACGGCACGGTACTCTGGAAGGCAGTAACGGACAAGAAAGGCAATGCCTATCTTTTCACCGATAAAGACGGCCTGGCAGCAAAGGTCGGGGTAGAAAGCGGCAGCAAAACCCAGGAATATGCTCTGGAGCAGCGGGAAACCAATCAGCAGCAGGGCGGAACGGTATCGGAAAACCGCGCCATGACCGTTACCTTTGACGGAGAGGGCACCCTTTATCAGGATATGGATATTATGTTCATCGTAGATACCACCGGCTCCATGCTGGATGAAATGATGTTCCTTCAGAGCGAATTTACCGCCATTACAGAAGAAGTCGGCAGCAAGAATACCCGTTATTCCGTCAATTTCTACCGGGATGAAGGGGATGACTATGTTACTCGCTGCAACGACTTTACCACGGATATCAAAGAACTGCAGACCAAGCTGAACAGCGAAAGTGCTGACGGCGGCGGAGATACCCCCGAAGCCGTAGCGGAAATACTGGAGAAAACCCTTCAGCAGGCTGCCTGGAAGGAAGATGCCGTCAAGATTGCGTTCCTGATTTTTGATGCACCTCCTCATGAGGGCAAGGAAGAAAGCCTGCGCAAGAGCATTCAGGCAGCGGCCGAGAAGGGCATCCGTCTGATTCCGGTGGTATCCTCCAACAGTGACAGAGAGACAGAGCTGTTCGGAAGAGCCATTGCCATTACGACAGGCGGTTCCTATGTGTTCCTGACAGACGATTCCGGTATCGGTGATTTCCATCTGGAGCCGATTATCGGTGATTATGAGGTGGAAAAGCTTTATGATGTCATTATCCGCCTGATCGGAGAGTATCGTCAGGGCTAAAGCCTGCCAAAAACGAATTTTACCCCCCGGAGAATCTCGGAAGAGGCTCTTCGGGGGGTTTTCAGGACTTTTTCACAGGAAAAGAAAGCTCTGAGAGAGTGGTCAGATACATTTTTTCAGCAGCATGCCGTTGTCAGTCGGTTCAAAAACGGTTTCTATCACCTTTTCGGAACAGGCTGGAGAATAGCAGAAGCTGTCCAGATGATTGCCTGTAAAATAGTATTCCGGCTCGCCGGGACAATAGTGATCGTCAAAAGTATCAATAATAATCAGCTTGATCTTCATCCGGTTGGGAATGATATTTTTGATATAGACACTGGCCTGCTGTCCGGCGCGGATGTTGTCCTTCATCTCTGCCAGTCCGGCAAGATTGGGTGTCAACTCGATAAAGGCACCGTAGTCCTCCACGGAACGGATAATTCCTGCAACGGTTTCACCCACCTCGAAGCGGGCGGCATTTTCCTCCCAGGTGCCCAGCAGCTCTTTGTGGGAAAGACTGATCCGGCCGTTTTCCGTTGATTTGATGATAGCTCTGATTTCCATGCCAACGGAGAGCCGCTCTCTGGGATGGTCGATTCTGGATACTGAGATGGCATCAATAGGCAGCAGGGAGATGATGCCGCAGCCGATGTCGGCAAAGGCGCCGAAGGAATCCAGATGGGTGATTTTTGCATCAATGACATCTCCCGGAACCAGGCCGGAAATATATTCCCGCATACAGCGTTCCTGTGCCAGCCGCCGGGACAGAATGGCTACGGTTCTGCCCGCTTCGTTTTTCTCAAAGTCGGTGATTACAAAGCAAACGGGTCGGTTGACTCTGGAAATCACTGCAATATCACGAACCGTTCCCTCACGGATGCCCAGAGCACCCTCCTCCCGGGGAATCACCCCCTTCATGCAACCCAGATCGACGATGAGATTGTGAGAGGAATCACAAACCATGGCCCTGGCTTCAAGAATTCTTCCGTCGTGAAATGCTTCTGCCAATGCAGAGGCTGATTGCAAAGCGGAAAGATTCTCTACGGTGTTGAGTAGTCTGCCTTCAGGATAGTATCCTGTCATTTTGCTTTCATTCCTTTCTTCGTGAGGCGATGCCTCAATACTTTTTTCTCCACATTATATGAAACGATAAAGGGCAGTATGCCCTTCCGGTTTCCGGATGTTTTGGGTGTGCGTCCGGGGATTCTGTCACTGGGAAATAACAGCACACGGATGGGGTTCGCACTCTGCGGTTCTTAGGGGGACCTCGAAAACGGACGTTGCGAAGCGTTCTTCCTGTCAAAAGGTACTCACTTCCGGTCAAAACGCAATCACCCCGGAGCGCCCCGTAAGGGATGCGTGGGGTGGAAGCCGCGACTAAAAGTATAGACACGGCAAAATCGAGCGGAACGAAGTGGAGCAAGGCGCGAATCGTCCTGCGGGGTCACCCGCCGGAGTGGAGCGCTGCCGCGAATCGACAGCGGAGGTACTTCGCCGCCGCACAAAATACTACTTGCATTATGCAGAATGGTGGTATAAAATAGAAGAGGATCTGAACTGAAGAGGAGTGTGCAGCCATGCAGGAAAATAATGAAAATGTCAGGTTTTTGTCTGTCATTTCCTATCTTCCGTTTTTGTTCATTGTGGGACATTTTGCAGTTGAAAAGGATAACCCTGATCTGCGCTTTCACAAGTTCCAGGGTGGGGTGCTGTGTGCGGTTTTTTCCGCACTTTATCTGGCGGATCTGATTTTGTGTCTGCTGTTTTCCTTTTCCTCCGGCTTGCAGTCTATTGTGGCTTTTCTGCTCACGGCCGCAATTACCATTGCCTATGTGCTGATGATTTCCTTTGGCATCAGAGCGGCAAGAGCCTTTGAACAGAAAATTCTTCCATTTGTGGGCTTCTTCGCCGTCAGACTGCGGGATACGCTGGATAATAAAAGCGGTGGGAAAACCGATTGATGTCATTATAACACTTTCGTGCATCGAAAATTGACAGGTTTAGGGTGAAAAAAATTGAGTGATGATATTATTGAAGTGGATTCCTATGATTTTGACAGCCGCATTGAGCATGGGGTAAGAATGGTACTGTTCTACCAGCAGTGGTGTGTCCAGAGCAGGGGGCTGATGCCGATTCTGGAAGAAATAGCCAATGACTATTATGAATCCGCGCGGGTTCTGGCTCTGGATATTGAACAGTCACCGGATGTAGCTTCGGTGTTTGCTATTGATACGACGCCGACTGTTATTTTTTTTCGCAACGGAAAACTGGCAGAACGGTTGACAGGTGCCAATCCCGCTTCCGCTTATACGGATGTGCTCAACGAGCTTTTGTCAGAATTGTAAGAGAGTGTGCCTCGGCCGGAGAAACAGCTGATCGCCCGGAGTCCTGACATAATAACAAAAACAACCGATGAGAACACACGATGGTTCTCATCGGTTGTTTTGTTGTGAAAAATCAGAGGAATTCTCTGACTGCATTTTCCTGCCGCTTTTGCGGGGTGACGGGATTCATGAGATTATCTCAGCAGGGCGAGAATGTCCTCCTTGGAAATGACGCCTACAGAGCTGTTGACGTTCTTTCCGTTTTTGAAGACTACCAGAGTAGGAATGCTTCGGATGCCGAATTTCTGTGCCAGATCTAATTGCTGGTCAACATTGACCTTGCCAACCTTGTATTGACTGTTTTCCTTAGCTACCTCATCTACCACGGGGGAAAGCATCCGGCAGGGCATACACCAGGATGCCCAGAAATCCAGCAAAACAGGCTTGTCGGACTGCAATACCTCTGATTCGAAATTGGCGGACGTGATTTCAATGACTGACATGATAGGTCATCTCCTTATTCGACAGAATATTCCTGTCTCCGGCAGAAGGATGACACAGAAAAGCCCTTGGATGCGGAGACAGAAATTCTTTTTTTGCAATGATTAGTATGAACCAATGGATGCAATCTGATACCTCCTCTCGGAGGGGATCGTTCGGATCACACCGGGTGGCTATTTTTTCTTTTTCTTGCGCATACGCTTTTTGGCATTTCGCGCGGACTCTACCTCGTGAGCCTTGGGATCCGGTTTATAATCCGGTGCGTCAAAGCTCTTGTGATTAATCAGCGCCTTGACAAACTGGGGATGCTTTTCGGTAAATTCTGCCTCCAGCTCCGGATGCTTGACAATATACCGTTCCTGCTGGAGGGCATAAATGCTGGCAACATTCAGCACGGCGATCAGGATGTACATGGTAATGGAAAGGACGGTTCCTATGCCAATATAGGGATAGATGGCCAGGAAAATATCTCCCACAGCCAGAACACAGCACAGCATCACGATGACGTGCTTGATATGCCGCTTTTTGTCAAAGATACAGGCAAAAATGCCTAACAGGGGAAGAATCCCCAGTGCAAAGGAACATAACCCGCGGAGAAAGACATTGCCAACGTAGGAGAAATCTCCGTATGCTTCCCCCACAGCGCCGCCCAGCATCATCTGAAGGGCATTCTGCTGTACGGTAACGTCGGCACAAAGCACCTTATGGGCATTCAGTACGGCGGTGTTGAGCTTTTCCAGACTGGTTTCGGTCATCTCATCCCGTTCAACCTTTTTGGCCTGTTCTACTAAATCGGTCAGCTCCGTAACGTCTACCTGTTCGGAAACATGATAGTTCCACTGGTAACTGATGGTTTCCATTTCACGGACGGTAGAACCTGCGTTTTCCTTGGCGGCCTGGGAGGCTTCGCTGCTTTCGGAGGCTTCAGCGGAGGTGACATCACTGCTTTCCTCCGCAGAGGTTTCCGGGGTGGGCCGCTTTTCCAGATGCTCCAGAGCTTCCTTGAGTTTTTTGGAGGCATCGTTGATCTCCTCCTGGGTTGCCAGCATCTGATAAGCCTTGGATGGCTCCGGCGTTACCTCCAGATCTTCCGTAATATAGAAGGTTACCACCAGGAAGGGCATTGTCAGAAAGAAGATGAGAAAACCAAAGCACCAGACGGAACAGATCCGCAGGATGTGTGAGGGGGTACGCAGCCGTTTTTTTCGTTTGGGAACATTGATAACCACCACTTTACGCTTTCCCTTTTTCTTTGGTGAGACATCCTCCTTTGTGGGAGGTGCGGCGGGCATTTTTTTCTCAAATTCCTCATTTTCGATTTTTTTTGCCATGTCAGATAGGTTTCCTTTCAGAACACTCAGAGCGTGTTAAACTTTTCTTTGTAGTTTTCGATGGTAGTTTTGATGATTTTGATCGCCTCATCCTTGCCTTTCACTTCATCTACAACGGTCTCCTTATTTTCCAGGGACTTATACACGGTAAAGAAATGGGTCATCTCATCAAAGATATGGGTGGGAAGCTCGGAAATATCCTTGTAGCCATTGTAGGTAGGATCATTGAAGGGAATAGCAATGATTTTTTCATCGTTTCTTCCGTTGTCCAGCATGGTGATAACACCGATGGGATAGCAGCGGATCAATGTCAGCGGGAAAATCTGCTCGGAACAAAGCACCAGAACGTCCAGGGGATCCAGGTCGTCTGCATAGGTGCGGGGAATAAAGCCATAGTTAGCCGGGTAGTGGGTGGAGGTATGCAGAATTCTGTCCAGCTTCAGCAGACCGCTCTGCTTGTCCAGCTCATATTTTGCCTTGCTTCCCTTGGGAATCTCGACGACAACCATAAAATCTTCGGGGGTAATTCTGGATGAGTCCATATCGTGCCATATATTTTGCATAAGAGTCAGCTCCTTTTTAAAATTACATCCTCATTATACCACATCTTTTTGCATTTCACCATAGTTTTTGTTAAATTTATCCCGAAAAAAAAACTAAAAAACTCAAATATTTTCCCATAGAATGTTGAAAAATAAAGGATGAAATGGTACAATGGAAAAAAACAACCAGAAATGTCGTGATACCATTGCCAAAGAGGAATCTGCTGGTCAGCCTGTGTTCCAATATCGGTACAACCAGAAAAATCAACCAGGATAATTATTACATTAACGGAGAAATTCTCCGGGATCCACACCGTCGGCAGGTAGCAGCCAAGGGAGAATTTGAACAGGGTATTTTTGCCATTGCGGATGGCATGGGCGGTGAAAGTGACGGGGAGTTCGCTTCTCTTTGTGCCGTCCAATCCCTGCAGAAGCTGCAGGATCGTGCGGATGCCTCCTTTGAAGAGATCAGGGACTGTGTGAACAAGGCCAATGAGGAAATCTGCCGGAAAATGGCCCGCACCGGCAAACAGTCCGGTACAACGATTGTGCTTGCCGCTGTTACCGATCGTGAGGTAAGCATCTACAATATCGGAGACAGCAAATGTATCTTGATTCATGAAGGAAAGCTGATGCAGCTGTCCAGGGATCATACGGTGACGGCTCAGATGATCGATGCCGGTTTGATGACGCCGGCGCAGGCCAAAAATGACAGACGGAGTCATCAGCTTTTTCAGCATCTGGGCATTGACCCGGAGGAAATGACCCTTTCCGTATATGCCCAGGAAAAAATACCTTTTGAACCCCGGGATCTGCTGCTGCTATGTTCCGACGGTCTGACAGACGGACTGAGTGAGGAACAGATTCTGGAAATGGTTCGTCAGAATCACTCCCATGATACCCTGGCGAAGGAATTGGTAGCGGCTGCCATGGAAAACGGCAGCAAGGACAATGTTTCCGTGCTGGCGATCCGCAACGGCAGAAAAAGCGGTGCTGTCCTGCGAAATACCGCTTTTGGGGTACTGTGCGGTGCAGCCGCCGCCATGGGAATCGTTACCGGACTCTTGGCAGCAAGATTCTGGGGCTGATTCTGCCGCCGGATCTGCCGGAAAGGCCTGTGTTGCCATAAGATTTCTGTGTCACTCTTATTTTCAATAGAATGTAATAGTTTTAAAAGCCTGTCCTTTGTCCAGGACAGGTAAAACGCCTGAAAAGTCAGAGGGCTTTGCCCTCCGAACCTCCCACCAGGGGCTCTGCCCCATGGACCCCGCAGCCTTTGAAAAGGCTGGCGAAACTTTT
>CACYCV010000254.1 GCA_902772955.1 uncultured Ruminococcus sp. | reverse complement strand
CGCGGCAGTAAAGCTGGACACGGCATAATCAAGCGGAACGGAGTGGAGCGCGCCGCGAATTGTCCCGCGCGGTCACGCGCACGCGAATTGACAGCGGAGGCACTCCACCCGGTTATTTCACCATCATTGAGGCACCGGGTGCAGGGGCTGCGTCCCTGCCGAGGGGGCCAAGGGGGCGAGAAGCCCCCTGGTGGGGTTTGGGGCAAAGCCCCAGGATTGGCCGGGCAAAATTGATTTCCGTGGAAATTACCGCAAAAATCTTGCAATTTGATTGGAAGTATAGTATAATATTGGATATGTGCAATGCTGTGCGGAGGCTTGTCCTGCCCGACAGCGGATTGTTTACCTAATTCCCAAAACAGGAGGATGTTTTTATGATTACAGCAGGCGATTTCAGAAACGGCGTTACCTTTGATATGGACGGACAGGTTGTTACTATCGTAGAGTTTCAGCACGTTAAGCCCGGAAAAGGGGCAGCTTTTGTCCGTACAAAAATCAAGAACGTCATCACCGGCGCGGTGATTGAAAAAACCTTTAACCCCAACGACAAGTATCCTACCGCCTTTATCGAGAGAAAGGATATGCAGTATCTTTACAGTGACGGCGATCTTTACTACTTCATGGATATGGAAAGCTATGATCAGATTCCGATCAGCAAAAGCGTTCTTGGCGACAACTTCAAGTTCGTCAAGGAAAATATGGAATGCAAGATTCTTTCCTACAAGGGCAGCGTTTTTGGCGTAGAACCACCCACATTCGTCGTGCTGACCGTGACCCAGACCGATCCCGGCTTCAAGGGCGATACCGCAACCAACGTCACAAAGCCCGCCACACTTGAAACCGGTGCCGAAATCAAGGTGCCGCTCTTCATCAACGAAGGCGACCAGATTCAAATCGACACCAGAACCGGCGAATATATGTCCAGAGCATAATTCTCTGACTGACGCCATACGGAGGGAATCATCAATATGAAAATTACGGAAAAAGCTGCCTACATCAAGGGTCTTGCGGAAGGACTGGAGCTCGATCCCAAGGACAAGCAGACCAAGGTGCTGAAGGCTCTGATTGACCTGGTCAATGAAATGGCTGAGGAAATCAGCGAGCTGGAACAGTGCTATGACGATGTATGCGACCAGATTGATGCACTGGACGAGGATCTTGCCGGTGTAGAGGATCTGCTGTATGAGGACGAGGATGACGAGGAAGGCTGCAGTTGCAGCTGCAGTACAGACGATACCGCCTATGAAGTCACCTGTCCGACCTGTAACACCGTCATCGGTCTGAATGAGGATGACCTGGGAGAAGGCAGTATGACCTGTCCCAGCTGCGGTGAGCTGCTCGAATTCGATTATGACGAGGACGAGCTGGACGAACAGGAAGAAACCAAGGAAGAAAGCGACACCGAAGCGTAAACTGTTTTGCGGAATCTTGCAAATCCGGCAGGATTCCGCTTTTTGGTACTTCCGGGAAAGGAGAAAGGATATGCTTTTAAGTCTGATGCGGTCACAGAATTTCAGCTTTTTTTCTGTTGTGATCTATATTTTGTCAGTCCTGATGGTCATTTTTCTGGTAAATCCACTGCATGAATGCGCCCACGGATTCGTTGCCTACAAATTGGGCGACAATACCGCCAAACGATCCGGCCGTCTGACCCTGAACCCCCTGACACACATTGATTATCTCGGCTCTGCTATGATGCTGCTGATCGGCTTCGGCTGGGCCAAACCCGTTCCGGTCAACTCCCGCAATTTTAAGCACCCCAAGCTGGGAATGGCACTGACCGCCCTGGCAGGTCCGGTGTCCAATCTGCTGGCCGCCGTGCTGGGAGGACTGATTTATAACGGAATTCTGACTATTATGTGGAAAAACGGCGGCATTACCGCCAGGGCAATCTATGATTCCTCCACCTTCACCGTTTCTACCCAGGTGGTGTTTCAGCCCGCCTTTATGGAATATGTCCTGATGTTTTTCCAGTTCTTTATGTTTATCAATATCTGCCTGGCTGTTTTTAACCTGATTCCCGTTCCGCCCCTGGACGGCTCCAAAATTCTGATGGTTTTTCTGCCTGCCAAAGCCATCTATAAGCTGCAGCAGTATGAAATGTTTATTTCCATGGCGCTGTTTATTCTTATCATGATGGGCAGTGTGGGCCATCTGATCTATCCTGTCCAGATGTGGTTCTATAACGGAATCAACCATCTCACACAGCTCCCCTTTTCCTGGGCGTGGTAAATTGCACGTCCGGAGGAGCTTTTGCTCAAAATCTGCCTGCCGGGAGAATGCCGCTTGGAAAAGATGTCTTATAAATTGGATGTGTTTGAAGGTCCCCTGGATCTGCTGCTGCATCTGATCGAAAAAAATAAACTGAATATTTATGATATCCAGATTTCCGAGCTGCTGGAGCAGTATATGGATCAGATTCACCTGATGCAGCAGCAGGATCTGGACATTGCCGGAGAATTCCTGGCTATGGCATCCCGCCTGGTGCAAATCAAATCCGCCATGCTGCTGCCAAAGTATGAAGCGGCTGAGGAGCTTCGCAAGGAACTGTCCGGTCAGCTGATTGAATACCGGAAGTGCAAACAGGTGGCTGCTCTCTTATCGCAGCGGATCAGCTTTGATAATTTCTGCCGTGAGCCGGCAAAAATCAAGGCCGATATGACCTATCAGCGCACCCATGAACCGTCTTATCTTGTGGCCGCCTTTCTGGCAGCGGTGGGACGGGGAAAAGCCCGGATTCCTCCCCCCAGGGATGCCTTTTCCGGGATCGTCACCCGGAGAATCGTTTCCGTCAGCTCCAAAATCATCGGCGTCATGCGGAAGCTCCGGGACGGTCAGAGCAGACCCTATGCGGCCATGTTTGAGGACGCCCGGGACAGAAGCGAGCTGGTGGCAACCTTTCTTGCCATTCTGGAGCTGGTCAAGGGTAAACGGGTTCACGTTGAAGATGACGGCGAATACCTGACTTTAACTTTAATCAACGGTGGTGGAAAACGTTGGAAAGAGGAAAATTGAAACGCACAATTGAAGCCGTCATATTTGCCTGCGGCACACCCATTGAAGCGGAACGGATCGCCCAGGCTCTGGAGCTTCCCCTGGAAGAGGTGGTTGATATCTGTGAACAGCTCATCACGGAATATACCGATGAAGACAGAGGCATCCGTCTGGTGCGGCTGCACAAAAGCTATCAGATGTGTACCCCCGATGACTGTGCCGATGCCATCCGTGCGGTCATGGATCTGCGAAGAAATACCCCTCTCTCCCAGGCCGCTGCGGAGGTGCTGGCCGTCATTGCCTATAACCAGCCTGTCACCAAGGCTTTTATCGAACAGGTCCGGGGTGTGGATTGTTCCGGTGTTCTTTCCGGTCTGGTTGCCCGACAGCTAATCGAAGAAAAGGGACGTCTGGAGCTGCCCGGCAAACCGCTGATCTACGGTACAACGGAGCATTTTCTCCGCTGCTTCCATATTTCTTCGCTGGATGAGCTTCCCCCCCTGCCCAATGATGAAGAAGAGGACGCATCCGCAGAAAACAATGAGGGTGATGTGGAATGAATGTATTTTTACTGATACTGGCGGGCATCCTTCTCCTGATACTGCTGATTCTGTTCTGCCCCTTGGTGGTCAAAATTGTCTATGAAGAAAAGGTCCGTCTGAAGGTGGGTCTGCTCTTCCCCGTTTTCAGCATTCCCATCGGTAAGCCGGAACAGGTTGACCCTGCCAAGGCTGCCAAAGCGGAACGCAAAAAACAGAAAAAAGAAGCCAAAAAACAAAGGAAGGCCGAAAAAAAGCGTCTCAAAGAAGAAAAACGGAAGGAAAAGCTCCGCAAGGCCGGCAAGGAACCGGAGGAAACCCCCAAGAAGCCCAATTTTCTGGTACACAAAATCAAGCAGAAGGGGCTTGACGGACTGATCGAGCTGTTGGGTGAGATGGTCCGGATTCTCAAGGGAGTGATCGGCAAAATCACCGACCATCTGGTTATTTCCCGGATGGATCTGGAGCTGGCCATTGCCGGAGAGGATGCAGCCAGAACTGCGCTGACCTACGGACGGGCGGGCGCGGCGATTTATCCCATGATCGCCTTTATCCAGCAGCACGTCCGGAAGTGCCGTCACCATGAGCAAATTGCCCCGGTGTTTACGGAAACCAAAACAAAAATCCGTTTTGTCTTCAAAGCCAGGATTCAGCCCTTCTTTCTGCTGAGTGCCGCTATGGGCGCAGCAATAAAAGCATGGAAAGCACTTGCAAAATAAGCAATTATGGTTTATACTGGAAAGAGACAGCTTGTCTGTGGCAGACAGGCACCAGAAAATAATTAACAAAGGCGGTGTCATTGATGAGTGATCGTCCGATTGAAGGTCTTATGGACACAACTCTCGATAAAATCAAGCAAATGGTAGATGTCAACACGGTTGTTGGCACTCCGATCAGTGCCCCTAACGGTACAGTCGTCATTCCTGTTTCCAAGGTCATGTATGGCTTTACGGCCGGCGGTTCGGAATTCAACCCCAAAAAGGCGGAAAACAAAAACCTGTTCGGCGGTGCTGCCGGTGCCGGCGTTACCATTACGCCTATTGCATTTATTGCCGTAACCCAGGACGACGTGAAGCTGCTGAATGTCACCAACTTCAAGGATTCCGGTGACAGAGCGGTAGGCATGGTTCCGGAGCTGGTAGATAAAATCCTTGGCCTGTTCAAAAAGGACAAGAAAGACAAGAAGGACAAGGATAAAGATAAGGACAAAGAAAAAGACGAGGAGCAGAAGGAAACGGACAGCGATGCTGCGGCAGCGGAGGAATGATCTGCCGGTCACCTGTGGTTTTTCCTGCATCTGCAGCTTTTTCAGAAACGGATGCAGTCCGGTTTCAGAGGCTTCCTTTTGATAGAATCATCGTATAATCAGCCTGCCCTGTGCATATTCATGGTTTAGCAAATCAGGGCAGGTGGTTTTTTTGTTTTTGATGCAGTTTCTGTTGGTCTGTAGTACTCTCTGGCAGCTGATGATCATGGCTCCGGCCACTATCATGCCGGAACCGGCTGTCAGTGCCGCTTCCGCCATTGTCGTGTGTGCCGACAGCGGTGATGTTCTGTTCGAAAAAAACGCCGATGAGGAACGCTCCATTGCCAGTATCACGAAAATCATGACAGCTGTGGTTGCATTGGAGGCTGCCGACCGGCAGGACAAGGTCATTGTCTTTGAAAAATCCATGGCGGCAGAGGGTTCCAGCCTTTATCTGCAGCCGGGAGAATCCCTTCCCCTGACCGAACTGGTCAAAGGGATGCTCTGCGTATCCGGAAACGATGCTGCCAACGCCGTTGCCATCGGCATTGCCGGCAGCAAGGAAAGGTTTGCCGGGCTGATGAATGCAAAAGCCCGGACATTGGGCATGACTCACACACATTTTGTCAATCCTTCCGGTCTGGAAGAGGAGGGACACTACTCATCCGCCCGGGACATGGCCATTCTGTGCCGGTATGCCATGGAAAACGAATCCTTTGCGGCTATTGTTTCTCAAAAAAAGCTGACCGTTCATTATGCCAATCCTTCTGGAAAAACCCGGGAATGCGTCAATCATAACCGGCTCCTGTCCACTGCGGAGGGCTGTATCGGCATCAAAACAGGCTATACCAAGACTGCGGGACGCACCCTGACCTCCTGCGCTCAACGCAGCGGCATCCGGATGATCGTGGTCACGCTGGACGACAGTGATGATTGGAACGACCATCAGCAGCTGTTGGATTACGGGTTTTCCCGGGTGGAAAAGCGTGTGCTGACCGATTCTTCTTATCGTCTGTCAGTTCCTCTAACAGGAGGCACAAAGGACACCGTTACCGTCCGTCCCACCGGGGAATGCTCCTGTACGGCCGTAAAAGACAAAGCGCTGCAGCTGCAGCAGGCAGTCTATCTGCCCCATTTTCTTTATGCTCCCACAGCCTGCGGCACCGTCGTGGGAAAGCTCTGCTGGAGCAAGGACGGAATAATCATCGCTTCGGTTCCGCTGTGTGTAGCAGAGTCCGTTGACAGTCAATCATAAGGGAATACAAAGGAATCGTCAATTTCCTCACTCCACAGGGGGGGTGAAACAGGATCAAACCGGCGCTTCCTGCAACAACAATCGGAGGAATTATGGAAGAGAAAATCAGAATTCAGAAAATCATTGCCGATGCCGGCATCGCTTCCCGACGCAAGGCCGAGGAATTAATCCAGAAGGGCGCCGTGACAGTCAACGGCATCCGCGCCGGACTGGGAGACAAGGCCGATCCCTACAAGGACAAAATCGTGGTTGCCGGAAGGGAAATTCACCCCCGGAAGGACGCCAGAAAATATTATATCATGCTGCACAAGCCGCGTGGCTTCATCACGACCATGCAGGATGAAGGCGGCAGAAAATGTGTAGCCGAGCTGGTGGACGAAATTCCTGCCAGAGTCTTTCCCGTGGGACGTCTGGACAAGGATTCCGAGGGGCTGTTATTCATGACCAACGACGGCGATTTTGCCAATATGATCAGTCATCCTTCCACCCACTTTGCCAAGACCTATCGGGTTATGGTGCATCCCCGCATCACTGAGGAACAGCTTACCGCCCTGACCACCGGTGTCATCATTGAAGGCAGGAAATCCATGCCGGCCGCCGTCAGAGTCGTCACCACCGAGCAGGAGCGCACCGTACTGGAAATCATTCTGGAGGAAGGACGCAACCGTCAGATCCGCAAAATGTGCGAAGCCATCGGACTGGAGGTTGCCCGTCTCAAACGCACCGCTATCGGTCCCGTCAAGTTAGGAATGCTGCAGCCCGGCAAATGGCGTGAGCTGGAGCCGGATGAAATGCGGAAAATCCGTGCCTACCAGAAAAAGCTGGCCAACCGGAATCAACATGAGGATTCCGACCGCTGACCCCACGAAGTCAGAGGGCTTCGCCCTCCGAACCTCCCACCAGGGACGCTGTCCCTGGACCCTGCAAGCCTTTTAAAAAAGGCTTGAGCGAAAACTTTTATCTTTGCGAAGCGTTTTTCTTTTCAATACGAAAACCCGACACACCTATTTTCGTGTGTCGGGTTTTCTGTGTACTTGCAACAGCGAAAGCACTTCGCCGAACATGTCCAGTGTACGCGGGGGCTTTCCGGTCGCCCCCTGCACCCCTTCGGACGGGAAATTAATAAGGAGAGGCTTGCAAAGCGTCCTTCCGGGCAAAAAAGAACCGCTCCAGAGCGCTCCGT
>CACYCV010000253.1 GCA_902772955.1 uncultured Ruminococcus sp. | reverse complement strand
GTGTCCAGCTTTACTGCCGCGACTTCCGCTCCTCACGCTCCTCACGGAGCGCTCTGGAGCGGTTCTTTTTTGACCGGAAGGACGCTTTGCAACCGCAAAAGTTTCGCCAGCCTTTTCAAAGGCTGCAGGGTCCAGGGACAGCGTCCCTGGCGCACTCCGCAGAGTGCGAAACTCCAAATGCGGCGGAGTGCCTCCGCTGGAAAATTCGCCGCAGCGCCGACAGACAAACACTCAGGAAGACTGATTGTCAGAATCTTTCTCCAGGTGCCTGATAACCCTGCAGGGATTGCCTGCGGCGACAACATGATCTGGAATATCCCTTGTCACAACAGAACCTGCGCCTATCACGGTATTGCTGCCAATGGTTACTCCCGGGAGAATCACAGCACTTCCGCCAATCCACACATTATCACCGATGGTCACCGGCCTTCCGAATTCCTTTCCGGAATTCCGCTCCTGTGCATCCAACGGATGACAGGGCGTATAAATACATACACGGGGGCCTAAAAGGCAGTTATTACCGATGTGAACCTGGCAGACATCCAGGATGATGCAGTCAAAATTGGCATAGAAATTTTCACCAACCTCGATGTGACTGCCATAGTCACACCGGAAGGGAGGTTCAATGGTGATGTGTTCTCCCATGCTTCCCAACAGTTCCTTCAGCAGACGCCGCCGCTCCTGGGGCTGCTCTTCAGTCGTCTGGTTATATAATCGGGTCAGCCGCCGGGAACGGGCTGCGTCCGCCTTCAATTCAGGATCCCTGGAATCATACATTTCTCCCGCCAGCATTTTTTCCTTTTCTGTCATTTTCATCATGCTCCCTTACTATGAAAAGTACCTCCGGCAGCTTGTGTCGGAGGTACTTGCTTTATTCAGCTGTTTTCGCCGGAGGTTGTTTCGGAATCTACCGAAATCTCAGTAGTCTCGGAAACCTGAGATACCACCGAAGTGTCACCGGTAACTGACGTCTGTTTGGAAGATTCCTGCCTGGAAGATTCCTGCTTGGAAGATTCCTGCTTGGAAGACTCCTGCTTGGAAGACTCCTGCTTGGAGGTTTCCTGCTTGGAAGACTCCTGCTTGGAAGATTCCTGCTTGGAGGTTTCCTGCTTGGAAGACTCCTGCTTGGAGGTTTCCTGCTTGGAAGTCTCTGTCTTGGAAGTCTCTGTTTTGGAGGCCTCTGTCTTGGAAGTCTCTGTTTTGGAGGTCTCTGTCTTGGAAGTCTCTGTTTTGGAGGCCTCTGTCTTGGAAGTCTCTGTTTTGGAGGTTTCGGAAGTACCCTTCTTCTCGTCCTCCTTCACTTTCTTCAGGTATTCAGCCGCTGTGCCATAGGGAATGGGTCCGCAGCTTCCGACACCAACCGGTGAATAGACTCTCGGTTCCTTTCCTGTGGGTGACACCGCAGGTCCGTTGACCGGATCAGCAGGAATGCTTGCCTGAGCGGAATAATAGGTGTCATAGCGATAATCATAGGAACCACTGATCAGCTGTTCTCTGCCGATTTCCTTGCCGTCTTTGAAAAACACCTTTGCGGCTCTTGCGTGATAGTTGTAGGAGTTGACGGAATCAATCCAGCCTACAACCACAACCTCATCATATTCGGTAGAAAGTGGTCCGTACATTTCAACGCAAAGCTCATTGTAGCCGTCATCGTCACAGTCATAGTAGTAGGTGGCGATGTAAACCGGATATTTCAGGGTGTTCCGGAATCTCATATCCAGGGAACCATAGTCGATGGTTGCATCCAGGCCTCTGTCTGCATAGATGGAGGGATAAGCATGGGGATAACGCTCTATGGCCTCCAGATTAGCCTTCATGGCACAGTTATACAGCGTGGTGGAAGCCTGACAGATGCCGCCGCCGTATGCGGTGACATACTGACCGCCGGCAATCGCAGTAGACGGCAGATAAGCGCCCACCGTGCCGTTTTCGTAATAATGGGTGTAGCCGTTGGTGGTATCACCTGTCATACGGTTAAACGAAAAGATCTCGCCGGGCTGCAGTACAGTGCCGCTGGCTGCTCTCAGTGCCAGACCCATATTGTAATTGGAGTTATAGACATTGGTAGCCGTTGTATGGTGAGAAGCGATCAGCTTTGTATTGGCTTTAACATCGGCCAGAGTGACTTTAAAGGCGGTTTTCTTTTTGGCCACTGAGAAGCTGCCGATTTTGGTATTGCTCAGAACAATTTCACTGATTTTGGTTTTCAGCTCATTGCGGTCAACCGTATAGCCATCGTGACCGTCGGCATAAGTAAATTTTTCCTTGGCATCGGGATTGAAGCTGACCACATGGGCGTCTACCGGGGGATTGCTGACAATTCCTGAGGCTTTATCCACAACACTATTGATGGAGTCCTCATTCAGCCATACCTCCAGGGGAAACTCTGTCACGCCCTTTTTGGTAACATGATCTGAGGCAGGCTTTTTGTCCTCCCCACGGCTGAAATGATAGGCATCCGTCAGCACATCCGACAGATTGCTGTCAAAGCCGAAATCGTCCTGTGTCAGGACCATGGTATCTCCTTCACAGCTGATGGTAATCCTGATGGCAGGTCTCATGGAATCCACCTTGGCCTGCAGCGCTTCATTGGCCTGCGCCATGGTTTTTCCCTCTAATTTGACACCTTCTACAGTAACGTTTTTACCAAAGGTGATATCCTCCTCCGGCTCGGAAGAAGCCTTGGAGGAAGTTTCCTTGGTGCTCTTGGAGCTATCCGCATCTGAGGAAGCACCGGAACCCTTGGAGGTTTCCGACACCAGGGCGCTCTCTGTCAGAACAGAGGGGTCTGTACCCGGGAAGGAAGCATGGGTCACAGAAGAATAGTGCTTCTGATGGTGCGGATCTCCCGGAACGGAGGAAAGCATCGCCGAAGCCATTCTCATGTCTGTTTCGTAGGCCACCTGGTAGGCGGTACGGTTCATATTCAAGGATACTAATAATGCCACTACGCCGATAATGACCGCCGATACGGTTGCGGCACCGGCAATAGCGACAGCCCTTTTATTGGTTTTCTGTTTAGGTGCCGGCTCCAGAGGAGTCGTTTCTGCATTGTCTTTTGATTCTGTCTCCGAAAGCGTTTCGGTCTTGACGGTTTCGTCTTTTGCTGCAGGCGTTAACTGAGAAGATCCATTCTGCTTCTTCGTATTTTTCATCAAAAAACCTCCGTTTCCGTGTCAAAGGGAATTGAGTCATGCTTTTCTCTACCCATTAATCATACAACAAAGATTTCTTTCTGTAAAGTATCAAATTCAACAAGAAAAGCTCGACATTTCTCATCCGATTAATACTACAGGCCAATAAAACGGATTGTACACATACAGTATTGCCAGAATGTATTCAATTTTTGAGTCATCTTTGTCACTGCGCCGGAAAGACGGATTCCGGGCTTATCCGGCGGAATAACCGTTCCTGAAAAGGAATGCGGCTGCTTTCTCCGGCTGCCTTGTGGGACATCCGAAGGAAGCAGCCGCCGGATTTTGGTGTGCCGTTCTTATTGTGACTGACTGTTTTCCTCAGCGGAAATTTCTTCAGCAGGAGCCTGGGAAGCTTCCTCCTGGGTCTGCTCGGAAGCGGTGTCGGAAGCCCCGGCAGTCTCTTCCTGAGAGGTTTCCCCGGCAGGTACCTCGGAAGTTTCCTCAGAGGGCTCTTCAACAGGCTTGGATACTACGGTAACATAGGAGCCGGAGGACTGATCCGGCTTGGCATTCTGAGTAGGCTTGGCTGTGGTGGATGTTGTGGGTGCAGTGGTGCCTCTGGCCTTTGCCAGCACCTGAGCAGCCGTACCATAGGCAATCGGTCCGTTGCTGCCGCAGCCCATGGGAGCATAGACTGTCGGAGTGCTGTAGGTAGGATAAGCCGCCGGACCGTTTCTGACATCGGCCGGCACCTGAGCGGCTACGGTATAATAGGACTCGTAGTGATAGTCATAACGGCCGCCGGGCAGACGCACTCTCTTGACTTCCTTGCCGTCCTTGAAATACACCTGGGCACTGGAATGATAGAAGCAGTCGGTGTCAGCCTCTGTAACCCAGCCGATTGCCACGATCTCATCGTATTCCTCAGAGATGGGGCCATAGATTTCCACCATCAGCTCATCATAGCCGTCACCGTTGAAATCATAGACATAGGTGGCAATATAAATCGGATACTCCGTGGGATTCTCAAAGCACATGTCCAGGTTGCCGTAGTCCACGGTTGCATCCAGACCATAGGCAGCATAGCTGGAAGCATACATGTGGGGATAACGGTCAACCACCTTCATGCCTGCTTTCAGGGCACAGTTATAGATCGTGGTAGAGGCCTGGCAGATACCGCCGCCGTAATCCTGAACAATCTCGCCGTGGGCATAGGCGGTGGAGGGCAGATAGCCTCCGGTCACCCCGTTGGCATAGTGATGCTCGTCACCGTTGGTCGTATTGCCGGTCATTCCGTTGAAGGAGAATTGCTCGCCGGGGCCTACCACGGTTCCGTTGGCAGCCAGCAGTGCCAGCTCCATGTTGTGAACGGAATTATATACATTGGCAGCTGTCGTATAATGGGAAGCAATCAGGCTGGTGTTGGCCTTGATATCCTCCAGGGTAATCTTGAAGGGTGTCTGATGGGTCTGGATGGAGAAGCTGCCGGATTTCTGATCCTTGCGGAGAATCAGCCTGATATTCTGACTCAGTTCATCGTGATCCACCAGGAAGCCGTCAGAGCCGTTCTGATAGGTAAACTTTTCTTCAACCGTCGGGTCAAACTTGACAACATGAGCATCTACCGGCTGGACATTATAGAAGTTTTCTGCCTTTTCGATGGCCTTGTCTACTGATTCGGTATTCAGCCTGGTGACTACCTTGAAATCCGTCACACCATTGCGGTAAATATTGTCCACCGTAGGCTTGTCGATTTCTCCGCGGCTGTAATGATAGGCCTGCAGCAGAACGCCTGCCAGGTTGGAATCAAATTCAAAATCATCCTGGGTCAGGGTCAGGGTCTTGCCGTCGCAGACAATGGTAATCGAAATATTTTCCCGCAGCTCTGTCAGACGATCCTGCATGGCCTGGTGTGCCTGGGTCAGGGTCTTGCCTGCCAGATTGACACCCTCAACGGTAACATTTTCTCCAAACAGGATATTGGTGGTATCCACATCCACCGGCTCTACAGGAATATCATCGGGGATTTCCTTCAACTCGGATTCTTCCGTCTTCTGACCCTCTCCTGTGGCGGTAGACACACTGCCGCCGGTTTCCGAAAAGGTCTGCTGGGCATCCCGGCTGTTGATAAAGCTCATCGTCAGGGCAGCCACTCCGGCTCCTACTGCCAGCACCGCCGCAGACATCACCACCGGCAGTACCGGGAATTTTTTCCGGCGTTTGCTGCTTGCCCGGCGGGCTTTCTGGGCATTGGGATCCACCACTGCAAAAACAATTTCTTCCTCATCCTTCGGCTCGGCCTTGGAATGCTTTGCTTTTTTCCGTCCTTCTGCCGTACCGGAAGCTGCCAACGGATGACCGGCAAAAACAACCTCTTCCTCCGCAGCGGACATTCCGGATGCTTCCCGGACCTCCGAATCGTTTTCCTTCTTCGGCATTTCAACCGGTTCTTCTATCATCTTCACCCCTGCTTCTTCGTCAGCGGGTGCCGCTTCTGTCAAATCATTCTGCTCCTTTGTCTGAGCTGCTGCAGTTCCTTTTGTCTCAGACTGCTTCATTGCAGAATTTTGCGCAGGAATCGTGACCGGCTCCGACTCCGTTCTGATATCGGCAGCAGTCAGCTCCTCTTCGGTGATCTCTGTGGCTCTGACTGCCTTCATATAAGGCATCATTCTTTTTTCTTTTTCATTTTCCATCAGAATGCCTCCGTTTCCTTTCAACAGCCTTATTCATTCCTGATATACTCTTACCTCCCTATCATACAACAAAACCACTGCAAATGTAAAGACTCTATTCGAGGAAAAATCCGCCAAACTTCCCTGACCCCCATATAGGAATTTTGTCTTTTCTACTGTTTTCCTCTTGACTTTTCCTGACAGCAGGGGTATAATGAAATCAACGATTAAACAATTGTTTAATTAAATGATTTTGGAGGGATTCTCATGAAAAAGACCTATCAGATCGACGTAGACTGTGCCAATTGCGCCAACAAAATGGAGGCTGCCGCTCAAAAGACCACCGGTGTCAAGGAGGCTTCTGTCAATTTTATGCTGCTGAAGATGACGGTAGAATTTGAAGACGGTGCCGATCCGGCGGCTGTCATGAAGCAGGTGCGCAAAAACTGCCGGAAGGTTGAAAGTGACTGCGACATCTTTTTGAAGGACTGATATCTATATGAACAGAAAGCAAAAAAAGACCCTTGTACGGATTCTGCTGAGTGCAGCCATGACAGGGGGATTTCTGCTGATTCCCGTCAGCGGCATCTGGCGTTTTGTGCTGTTCATGGTGCCATACCTGTTGATCGGCTATGATATATTATGGAAGGCGCTCAAAGGAATCATCCGTCTGCAGCCCTTTGACGAATGCTTTCTCATGGCGGTTGCCACACTTGGTGCCATTGCGGTAGCCCTGATGGGCAGCGGAGACTATGTCGAAGCCGTAGCGGTCATGCTGTTTTATCAGGTGGGAGAATGGTTTCAGCGCTATGCCGTAGGAAAAAGCCGGCGCAGCATCGGTGCCCTGATGGATATCCGTCCGGATTTTGCCAACAGAATGGTTAACGGCACCCTGACACAGGTTAACCCGGAGGAGGTTCCGACAGGATCGGAAATCGTTGTCAAGCCGGGAGAACGGATTCCCATTGACGGTGTGATTATTGACGGTGAGTCCACCCTGAACACTGCCGCCCTCACCGGAGAGAGCCTGCCCAAGGATGTCATGACAGGCGACAGCGTCATCAGCGGCTGCATCAACCTCAGCGGGGTGCTGACTGTCCGCACCACCAAGGAATTCGGGGAATCCACCGTTTCCAGAATCCTGGAGCTGGTAGAAAACGCCGGCTCCAGAAAATCCCGTTCGGAAAATTTCATTTCCCGGTTTGCCAGAATTTACACCCCGGCAGTGGTTTTCAGTGCGCTGGCTCTCGCTCTGCTGCCGCCGCTGATTGCCATGATGCTGGGAATGGATCCCCGGTTTCACGTGTGGATTTACCGGGCGCTGACCTTTTTAGTGATCAGTTGTCCCTGTGCCCTGGTCATCAGCATTCCCCTGAGCTTTTTTGCCGGAATCGGCGGAGCGGGACGGGAGGGAATTCTCATCAAGGGGTCCAATTATCTGGAGATCCTTGCCCGCACGGAAACCGTTGTTTTTGACAAAACCGGCACCCTGACCAGAGGAGTATTTGAGGTAACTGCCGTTCATCCGGAGCTGGTGGACGAAAACACCCTGCTGCATTTAGCCGCCCATGTGGAGCGGTATTCCACCCATCCGATTGCCGCGTCTCTGCGGGCAGCCTATCCCGATGAAGCGGACGACTGCACTGTCACCAACATCCGGGAAATCCCGGGGCAGGGAATCAGCGCCTGCATCAACGGTGACACGGTTCATGTAGGAAACGAAAAGCTGATGAAGGCCGTAGGTACCTCTGTCCGTCAATGCCCGCATCAGCATGCCGGAACCGTAATTCATGTTGCCAAGGGAAGCGAATATCTGGGGCACATTGAAATTTCCGATGTAGTAAAGCCCACCTCTGTCGAAGCCCTGGAGGGGCTGCGGCATTCCGGGGTGAAGCAGATCGTGATGCTCACAGGAGACAGTCCCGCCGCTGCCGGTCGGGTTGCCCAGGAGCTGTCCATTGACCGGGTTTACAGCAATCTGCTGCCGGAGCAAAAGGTGGAGCAGGTAGAAGCATTGCTGGACGACAGGAATTCTTCCGGAGTGCTGGCCTTTGTAGGAGACGGCATCAACGATGCGCCCGTTCTGACAAGAGCGGACATCGGCATTGCCATGGGCGCCATGGGATCTGACGCGGCCATTGAAGCGGCGGACGTCGTACTGATGGATGATGATCCTTTACGGATTGTCAAAGCCATCCGGATTTCCCGCAAGTGTATGCGCATTGTCCGTGAAAACGTCCGGTTTTCCATCGGCATCAAGCTCTTATGTCTCCTTCTGGGTGCTGTCGGTCTTGCCAACATGTGGGTTGCCATCTTTGCCGACGTCGGCGTCATGGTCATTGCCGTCCTCAACGCCATTCGTGCCCTGCACACACGCACCTGAGCGCGATCTTGGGGCTTTGCCCCAAACCCCACCAGGGGGCTTCTCGCCCCCTGGGACCCCTCGGCAGGGACGCAGCCCCTGCACCCGGTGCCTCAATGATGGTGAAATAACCGGGCGGAGTGCCTCCGCTGTCAATTCGCGCCTTGCTCCACTCCGTTCCGCTTGATTATGCCGTGTCTCAACTTAATTAGCCGCGGCTTCCGCTCCTCACGCTCCTCACGGAGCGCTCTGGAGCGGTGCTTTTTTGACCGGAAGAACGCTTTGCAAAGCCTCCCCTTAAATATGAACTTAACTATAGAATCCAAACCGAAGGGGTGCAGGGGGC
>CACYCV010000252.1 GCA_902772955.1 uncultured Ruminococcus sp. | reverse complement strand
TCTGCCTGGATAACAGTACAAATATCGCTTCTGTGATGGATGAATTTATCCGTCTGCTTACAGCAGCCAGAGAGCAGATGACTACCGGCGACGGAAAGGGAATTTACAGGATGTTTGAGCATTCACGCGATTACCGGAATTCTTTCTCTTCGGTCGGAGCCGGTATCCTGCCGAAATCCTGGACGATTTACTGTGATATCATAGATGAATCCGGTGCGATTGCTACCATCGCCACACTTCTCGCGGTTTCCGGCATCAGTATTAAGAATATCGGAATTGTTCATAACCGGGAATTTGAGGAAGGTGTTCTGCGCATTGAGTTTTATGAAGAGGCGCCGGCCGTGCAGGCTGCTGCCATTCTTCGTCATCACCGGTATGAGGTCTGGGAGGCCAGGTAATTATGTTCCGGAAAACAAATCGTCCCCTGCGCGGGGAAATCACGGTACCCGGCGACAAGTCCATTTCGCACCGCAGCATTATGCTCGGCGCACTTGCCGAGGGGGATACCCGCATTACCCATTTTTTAAAAAGTGCCGATTGTTTATCCACAATCGATTGTTTTCGCAGGATGGGGATATCCATACGGGAAGATGAGAATGAAATTGTGGTCCGCGGCCGAGGGCTTTACGGATTAAGAGCTCCGGACAGCATTTTGGATGCCGGCAACAGCGGAACCACCATGCGTCTTCTGTCAGGCATTCTCTCCGGTCAGTCTTTTTCTGCTACCCTGACAGGAGATGATTCTCTCACTGCCCGTCCCATGAAACGGATTATAGAACCTCTGACGCTGATGGGAGCATCGATTGCCTCCAAGGCAGGCAACGGATGCGCTCCTCTGCTGATCCGTCCCGCCGCTTTGCATTCTATCCATTATCATTCTCCTCTTGCTTCCGCGCAGGTAAAGTCCTGTGTTCTGCTCGCCGGACTATACACCGACGGATTAACCAGCGTTACCGAGCCGGCAGTTTCACGCGATCACACCGAACGGATGCTTCGGGGATTTGGCGCTTCTGTCACGACAGATGCGCGTACGGTTTCCGTAAGCGGCCGGCCCTCTCTGCAGGGCATGGATATCGACGTTCCCGGGGACATTTCCAGTGCAGCCTATTTTATTGCAGCAGCGCTGCTGGTACCGGGTTCCGAAATTCTCATCCGCAATACCGGCATCAATCCGACCCGCAGCGGTATTCTCCGGGTTCTTGAAAGCATGGGCGGCGACATCACCATCATAAACAGCGACCTTCCCGGCCCGGAGCCGACTGCTGACCTTCTGGTCCGCTCCTGTCCGCTGAGGGGCACGGTCATACAGGGAGAAATCATTCCCACGCTCATCGATGAAATCCCGATTCTGGCGGTACTTGCCTCCTTTGCAGACGGTGACACCATCATCCGTGACGCCGCGGATCTGAGAGCCAAAGAATCCGACAGGATCGAAACCGTCACCTCAAATCTGCGCCTGATGGGCGCTGATATTACCCCCACGGAGGATGGCATGATCATCCGCGGCGGCAGAGGGCTGCACGGCGCCAGCCTGAACAGTTTCAGGGATCACAGGATAGCCATGAGTTTTGCAATCGCAGCTCTGGCTGCAGAAGGCGAAACAGACATAAAAGACGCGGACTGTATAAATATTTCCTATCCCGGATTCTACAAAGACCTTCAGTCCCTGCTCCGAACCTGAACTTTGAGGATATATCTGAAATACAAAATCTGCGCAAACCATTTCCCGAATGAAAACGGAGTATCCTTATGAATACCATCTCATCCTTTTTGGTAAAATATCGCAACAGAATTTTTCTCATAATGGCGGCTTTTACGCTCCTGAATCTCTTCCTGATGTTCAAGGTGAAAATCAATGGCGATATGACCGTCTATCTGCCGGATCATTCTTCCATGCGCAAAGGCATTGATATCCTGGCGGAGGAAATGCCTGATCTTTCCATGACCAACACAGTCCGGGTCATGTTTGAAAACCTGCATGAAGATCCGCTTAAAGTGAAGCGGGACCTTGCCTCTTATGAAGGTGTTTCCTCGGTGTCTTACCAGAGCGGCAGTACACTTTATGAAAAGGACAGGTATACCCTCTTTGTACTGAACTGTACCTGCGGATTTCACACACCTGCCATGGAGGCAATTGTCAGGAATCTGAAAAGTGATTTCACTTCTTCGGCAGATCAAGTTACGTATGCGCTGGATGATACATCCCGGGGCGAAGTTCCCATGTGGATCATAGGGATTGCGATTGTGCTCATTGTTGTCATTCTGGTTACCATGAGCTCCTCCTGGGTCGAATCCTTTCTGTTTCTGGCGGCAATCGGGATGGCAATCCTTATCAATATGGGGACAAATATCATCCTGGGCACAATTTCCAATGTTACCTTTACCATAGCCGCACTGCTGCAGCTCGTTTTATCCATGGATTATTCCATTATCCTGATGAACCGTTTCCGACAGGAACTGGCAAAGCAACCGGGTATTGAACCGCAGCAGGCCATGCGCGGCGCCATTATTTCCGCATTCGCATCCATTTCCAGCAGTTCTCTGACTACCGTTGTGGGTCTTCTTGCCATGGTTTTCATGAGTTTTAAAATCGGTGCCGATCTGGGCATTGTGCTGGCAAAAGGGGTTTTCATCAGCATGGTCTGCATACTGACCATACTGCCAGCGCTGATTCTGCTCGCTTATCCGATGATCCGGAAAACCGCAAAAAAAGCACCCTCCTTTTCCTTTATCCGGGCCGGCCGCATCGAGTATACTCTGCGCTATTTCCTGCTTTGCGGTTTTGTGCTGCTGTTTGCCGCCATGTTTTTGCTGAAAGGAAATACAGATATTGTCTTTACCATGACAGAACCCTCTGCCGTGGACAAGGTTTTCCCGA
>CACYCV010000251.1 GCA_902772955.1 uncultured Ruminococcus sp. | reverse complement strand
TTCTGTGAGAGCCTTGCGGTGAAACTCCGCTTGGCTACTCGACTGAGAGGTCGGCTGCTCAATTAATGGGTAGCCTCCTACTCGATTCAGGTTCCGTAAAGATCGGACAGGAAGGTGTGACGGATTGTCTGAAAAATGCGTTTGCAATTATCCGTGTCATGATATCTGAAAAATTCCTGACACATTTTTTCATAAACGGCCGGCTGTTCAAAACCGGAGGAAAGCCCTTCCGTCAGATGAGTGATCAGAGCTTCATGCTCAAAGAACAGCTTTCCGAAGCTGTTCTTGGACAACCCCTCATTTTTGTACTCCTGCTGCACCGGCAGGGAGTGAGGATAATAATATACAACAGGCTTGTTCAGATAGGCAAAACGATACTGCAGATCAGAATAGTCCGTTATCAGGACAGCTGCCTTTTTGACCAGCTCCGTTTCGTTTTCCTCACTGGAGGGATACAGGTGAACAATCTCATCAGAATGGAAAAGTGGCAAGAATTTCTCAATGGAATAAGGCATCATTACGGCCAGACGATAGCCATGCTTCCGGAGGGCTTCATGCAGTACTGGGTCAATCAGAATGGCATTGAACAGCTTGAAGAAACGGCTCTCCGAAAAGCGGTAGAATTCCGCATTTTCATAAATACAAAACTGCCTTCTGTCGCCGGGAGCCAACAAAATCAGCTTTTCCTTTTCGTTATTCAGGGTATCCAGGATCGGATAGCCGGTTACCCGTACCATGGAGCTTTCATAATCATAGATTGGTTTCAGGATATGATCCTTTTCCTTTTCCGAAGCACAGAAGAAAAACTGAGTATTGTCTCTCAGGCGGTTGTCAAATTGAGCAGTTGCGTAGGTGATAAAGAAATTCTTGACAGACAGGATTTTCGCATGGAACAAATCCTTCAGCAACAGCAGATCCTTTTTATTGAACAGCAGGGATTCATAGACATCACAGTCAGTTGCAAAAATCAGATCCGAACAGAGGGCCATGATCTTTGCTTTTCTGGTGCCTGCCTCCAGCAGATTTGCATATTGTTCACCTGCCATATATTCAAATTCATTTGATCCTCTTCTGGCGGTGTAAAAAAGCTCGATTCTCGGGGTTGAATGATGTGTGTAAAAATACCGGAACAGGATATTGCCGTTATAATTCAGTCCCATTTCATCATAGAACAGCAGGTATTTTTTCTCGGCCTTTTCTGTCAAGGCATTTCTGACACTCCTGCGCAGCTGTCTGTAATGATAGAATTCCGTCAGGGATAAGATACTGCCGGCCTCCGACATAAATTTGTTTTCACACAACCGAAGATAGGCACTGGTGGCGCGGCGGATGACCAGTGATTTGGTTTTCCGGTCATAGACCATGACCCTGTCCAGAAAATTCCAGTAGCTGTTAGAAAACCGGGAGGACAGTCGGGAAAACAGTCCCTCAAAAACCATTCCGATCCGGAAGGACATATTCCGGTATTTCATCAGTAAAAACACTGTATCCATCGACTTGCCTTTGCTCACCGGTACAAAAAACCGAAAGGCGTACCGCTTCAGGAAGGGAACATCAAAATGTTTCTTTAATGTATAGATGCCAGAAGAGATAACCGGCGAACGTACACCGTTGACATTGACAAAAACAGAAAAGTCGTTCTGCTCCAGATAGGAGCAGTGATTTAGTCTGGCGTCGATATAAAGACCGTCCGTGTCATAATTGATGGCAACGATTTCGGCCGTAATCTCTCTGGAGGTTCCAACGACTGCCTGGTGATAATGTGCAACAAATTCTCCGCTGAGGGTCATTTTGACCAGCCTGCCGCAGGAGTTGTAATAGCCTTTTTCTGACTGTTCCTTTGGAAGCACCAGATCGATCTCCGGCTGCAGCTGGGGATTCTTATACTTTAATCGCAGAAGACGGAAGGACATTTCTTCATCCAGATGACACAAACGGCAGATGTTTTTATTCAGGATCACCGGGTCATCAATATATTTCAGCAATTTGGAGGTCTGTTCAAAAAAATCGTCAACATAATTACCGATGAGAACGTGCTTGTATTTTTCATCTGCATTCAGTGAGAACCGGCTTTCGATCAGATACATCACAACGGACTGTGCTAGAACCGAGCCGGGATAGCTGATGAGCAGCGGTATCATCAGTTCCTGAATGCTTTGGGAATAGAAGGCCCTGCTGTATTGAGGCAGAAATTTAAACCATTCATGATCTGTTGCCAGGTTGGTAGTATAACAAAAACTGTCCATGAATATATATGAGTAGGTTTGCAGCAGAGCCTCTGCAATAAACTTGATATCCGACTGAAAGGGGAGACCTTCGTCAAATTGCAGCTTTTCGGTCAGCCGCTTATGAAAAAAATAGCATCCCAGCATCAGCACAAAGCGGTCCGGCGTTTCCTTGAGCTTGATAATCCCGGTGGGAAAGCCTTCCACATATTCGTGTGGTGTTTCACCGGATGGGGAAACCATCGGCTGAATGCAGAGAATGGGTATCTTGCCGTTTTTCAGGGTTTTATGATGAAGTGTCTGCAATGTTTTTTTACTGTATTCCCCGTAGTTGTCGGTATAGAGAATATAGGTTCCTGCACAAAGCATCCTGGCATCATTGTAGGCGGAAGCTTCATTTTTGCCGGCTGCGTCCACAAAATAGATGTTTTCCGGATGTTTTTTATTATATTCCGAGCAGATCTTCAGACTCAGATCACTGCATAGAGAATCGATCAGAATCAGCTGGATATTTTCGAGAAAATATGCTTCATCCGATAGCAGAGAAGTGATGGATTTTTCAAGATGAGAGTCACTTTTAATCAGAAGATTGATACTGTAAAAGAAATTCTTAGGCATAACAGCCTCCCGCAAGAAATAATGAACGGAGTCATTTTTCTATATTATAGTACATTGCCGGAAAAATGTCAATTTACAACCCCCCTCCAGGTCATGGAAATCAATTTTGCCAGGACAATCTTGGGGCTTTGCCCCAAACCCCACCAAGGGACTTCTTGTCCCTTGGAACCCTCGGCAGGGACGCAGTCCCTGGACCCAATGTTTGAATGATGGTGAAATAACCGGAAGAACGCTTTGCCAAGTCAAAAGTTTTCGCTCAAGCATTTTTCAAAAGGTTTGCAGGATCCAGGGACAGCGTCCCTGGGTGCACTCCGCAGAGTGCGAAACTCCAAAGAGGCTTGGGGGCGAAGCCACCAACTATTCATACTCCCTTCAAAGTAGCGTAAGTTGCTTTGAAAAATACTCGGATAGGAACATTCCTCATTGATTGTTCAACCGAAGGGGTGCATGCGTCATGACAAATTCTTTTTGTCTCCTGGGAAAACGGTGAATCTCACTATAAATTTTTTGTTGCTTTGTTCCAAAAATATCTCATCTTCCAAAATGCGTTTTTTGTCAAAAAACGTCTTGACTTGAAAAGCGGAATGTTTTATAATGCAATCAACGACAGCAAAGGCGCTGTAGGTTGAGGATATTTCTGACCTACGGTGTCTTTTTCTTTTTTACATTGAAAGAATGGAGCGTATGAACAATGAATGTACCGGAATTTTTTGGCAGCCTGGTGTTCAATGATGCGGCGATGAAGGAACGTCTTCCCAAGGGAACCTACAAGGCACTCAAGAAGACCATCGAAGAGGGTAAACCTCTTGATATCAATGTTGCCAATGTGGTTGCGCATTCCATGAAGGAATGGGCACTGGAGCATGGTGCAACCCACTATACCCATTGGTTTCAGCCTATGACCGGTATTACGGCTGAAAAGCATGACAGCTTTATTACGCCTACCGAAGGCGGCGGCGTCATTATGGAATTTTCCGGCAAGGAACTGATTAAAGGCGAACCGGATGCTTCCAGCTTCCCCTCCGGCGGTATCAGAGCTACCTTTGAAGCCAGAGGCTATACAGCCTGGGATCCCACTTCCTATGCTTTTATCAAGGATGGTTCCCTTTGCATTCCTACGGCCTTCTGCTCTTATACCGGCGAGATTCTTGACAAAAAAACGCCGTTGCTGCGTTCTATGGAAGTGATAGAGGTTCAGGCACTGCGGGTGCTGAGAGCACTGGGAGATGAGACTACCGAACGTGTTATGACAACCGTTGGTCCGGAGCAGGAATATTTTCTGGTAGATAAAGAGATTTTCAAGAAGCGTAAAGATCTGATTTATTGCGGGAGAACCCTGTTCGGAGCAAGACCTCCCAAGGGACAGGAGCTGGATGACCATTATTTTGGCACCATTAAGCCAAGAGTTTCTGCCTATATGAAGGAGTTGGACGAGGCACTCTGGAAATACGGTATCTATGCCAAAACAAAGCATAATGAAGTGGCGCCTGCACAGCATGAGCTGGCACCGATTTTTGATTCTTCCAATATCGCTACTGACCATAATCAGCTGACAATGGCCACCATGAAGGATATTGCCGATAAGCACGGCCTTGTCTGTCTGCTGCATGAAAAGCCCTTTGCCGGTGTTAACGGATCCGGCAAGCATAATAACTGGTCCATGTCCACCAATACGGGTAAGAACCTGCTGGATCCAACCAAAAACCCCAGGGAAAATATTCAGTTTCTGGTGTTTTTGGCTGCTGTCATCCGTGCAGTGGATGATCACCAGGATCTGCTCCGGATTGCTGTTGCCAGTGCCGGTAATGATCATCGTCTGGGTGCCAATGAAGCACCTCCCGCTATTCTTTCTATGTATCTGGGAGATGATCTTTCCGAGGTTCTCCGTTCCATTATGTATCATGAAGAATACACCAAGAAGGATGCTCCTATCATGGAAACCAATGCCGGTGTATTGCCGAATTTCGTCAAGGATACATCAGACCGTAACCGTACATCTCCCTTTGCCTTTACCGGTAACAAGTTTGAATTCCGTATGGTAGGCTCTGCAGAAAACATTGCCTGCACCAATACCATTATCAACACCATCGTTGCCGATGCCCTATGCGATTTTGCCGACGAGCTGGAGAAGGCGGAGAATGTACCTACTGCTGCCGAGGAGCTGGTCAGAAAAACCCTTCAGCAGCATAGACGTATTATCTTCAACGGAGATAACTATTCCGATGAGTGGGTTGCGGAAGCACAGAAAAGAGGCCTTCTGAACTATCGCTCATTGCCGGAGGCACTTCCGCATTATACTGATGAGAAGAACATCAGGTTGTTTGGCAAGCATGGTATTTATACGGAAGTGGAGCTGCGCTCGAGAACGGAAATCATTCTTGAAAACTATTCCAAGATTATTAATATAGAAGCGCTTACCGCACTGGATATGGCCAAAAAGGACATAGTTCCTGCCGTTTCCTCCTATATCCGTGACCTGGCGGAAACCGCTTCTTTGGTACGCTCTATTGATGCGGAAATCGTTACCCTTCCGGAGGTGGAGCTGGTCAAGAAGCTTTCGAATCTTCTGGCCTGCTTTGCCAAGAAAATCGACATACTCGATCAGGCAGTGCTTGGTGCCAAAGAGGTTGAGGGTGTCGCGGAAAGCGCCACCTACTATAAGGAAAAAGTACTTGCTGCCATGCAGGAACTTCGTGCCGTGGCAGATGAGATGGAGTCTAATATGTCCGCAAAGTATTGGCCCTATCCTTCCTATGGCACGATGCTGTTCAGCGTATAACCGACAGATAAAACGTTTCACACATTTCAATACGAAAGCGTATATCCCTTCGATTGCCGAAAGGATATACGCTTTTTTTCATCTGACGACAGTATCAGCAGATGAAATTCTCAAGGGCATTCCCTTTGAATGGGGAACTATATTGACTGTCAGAGGGGATTACATACTTCTTTCGTAGGCCTCGATCATCTTTTTGACCATCTGACCGCCTACAGAACCAGCCTGACGAGAGGTGAGGTCGCCGTTATAGCCCTGCTTCAGGTTGACGCCGACTTCATTGGCACATTCCATTTTGAACTGTTCCATTGCCTGTCTTGCTTCGGGAATATTAATTGAATTACTGTTGTTGGACATGACGATTGCTCCTTACCATCAGATATTTCAGACGAATTAACAATGGACGGTACCGGATCGGATTACTTCTGATGGTGCCGATCCATTCTTTTTTCGACTGTGTTAATAGTATTGACGATTATTTTGTCAATATAACCGATTTTGTCTGGAAAATTCTGTTTCTCTGGCCGGAACGCAGACTTGAAAATTTTCAAGAAATTATTCAATTTATTTTTACTTCTTATTCATTGCGGCGCTATACAGGTATATTACTCTTTTATTATCACCTGAATCCATGAAACTCGATTGTATAAAAATGTTTTAAAACCCGCATGAAAACAAGTGTTTTAGGTGTTTTATCATATATGATTTTCTACACCCATTTGGTGCAAATTCGTTTATCGGAATTTTGCTGAAAAAGCAGTATTCATGAGTCTTTCAACCTTATTTTGCAATTTGAATTTCACGGATTCAGGTATCATCCATCATCCATCATCCAATTTCTGCCTATGATTCTGAACAAGATACGTATTTTTCTTTTGGTGATAACTAACAAATCTTATTTGTGATGATTGACGATGATTGTCATGATGTGCTATATTTAAATTGGTATTCCTGCAAGAAAGGCGGTGGCAAGATTGAAAATACTCATAGCAGATCCGGATCGGGATTTTTTATCCGCGTTTTCTGCGCTGCTCCGGACACATGATCATACGGTAACCACTGTTTTTGACGGAGCACAGGTCATTACAAAGCTGTCAGCCCACCGATATGATCTGGTACTTCTGAACGAAAATATTCCCCGGGTTCCGATTGCCGAATTGCTTACCATGACCGGCCAGATGGAAATACCCTCCATTATCGTTGCAGAACGGAACATCCGGTCGGAGATGTTGATGCAGCCGGTGATTGGCACAGCATATCTGTCACTTCCGTTCTTACCGGAGGAACTGCTGACCCTGATCCGTAGCATTTTTGCCAAGCGTGAGCGCGGCAATGCTTTGATTTTCGAGGATGTGCAGATGCTTCCGGCGTCCTTTCGGATGTGCGGTCAGCTGCCTGTGACAAACGGCGAAATTGATCTTTTTGAAGCACTCCTCAAAAAAGAGAGCATTGATTCGAAACGTGCCGGTCCATATATTGCTTCTCTGAACGGTAAGCTTCAGAAGCTTCACAAAAAAACCAGAATCAGATATCTGATGAATGTGGGATATAGGTTGGTGACAAATAGCTATGAATAAAGCAAGAAATAAATTTATTCTCCTTTCTGAGTTGGCAATTATTCTTTTGCTGGCGACGCTGCTGACGGTAATCAACATTCTGAATTTTACCATGGCAGCAGAGGATGCAGATATGCTGACAGAACACATCTCCCGCAGCTACGGGCTGCTGAACCGTGAGGATATGCCGGATGGAGGAGCGGCAGGTTCCTCGGAAGAAAAAACAACACAGCAGCCCGACAGACAGCCGACGCAACAGCCCGATCAGCAGTCCGGGGCGAACACTGCTGCGGCAGCTGTGATCCAAACAGGAACCAATGACAAAAACGCATCGTCTAATCGTAAAACGATGAGTAAGCCCTTCCGCCTGGGAAATGACCGGTTTGAAAATATGGGTCCTGATTCTGTTGAAATGAATTCCTCCCTGCGGTATTTTACGGTTTCCTTTGAGAAAAAAACAGGAGAGGCCGGTGTGGTGGCATTCCGGATGTCTGCGGTTGACGAAGCACAGGCGATCGAATGGGCCAGCAGTCTTTCAAGCGGCTCCACCGGCTGGACAAATGTCATCTATCGCTATCGGGTATATAGCGAGGGCGGCAAAACCTATGTAACGGTGATTGATCAGGGGAGGGAACTGTGGCCCTGCTATCGGATTCTGATCATTTCTGTGGTTGGCGGCATTGTTCTGATCCTGATCAGCTTCCTGCTGTTTCATTTTATCGGAAAGAAAATGTTCCGACCGCTGGAGGAGGCAGATCGGAAGCAAAAGCAGTTCATTACTAGATTGGAAAGCGAATTCAAGATGCCGCTCACCATTATCAATGCGGATACCGAAATGCTGGTGGTTCAGAACGGGTCCAATGAACAGACGGATTCCATCAATAAACAGGTGAAACGGATGACCAGACTGGTCAAGGAGCTGGGATCCCTGAGTGTCTTTGAGGAAAACGTTCATAAATCCAAAATGGATCTGTCTGACCGGGTGACAGCACTTCTGGAAAACAGCCGCGGAGAATTTGAGAAAAAGAAAATCGTGTTTTCCTATGATGTGGAGCCGGGTATTCTCCTGACGGCCAGTGATGAAGATATTTCCGGAATCATGAGGGAGCTGCTGAGCAATTCCCTGCGATTTTCCGATTCCAAGGCATCCTTCCGACTGCACAAGCAGCATGACAGGATTAAGCTGATCCAGCAGAATGATACGACGCTGAAAAGCGGGAATTACGATCAGATTTTTGATCGCTTTACTATTTTAGAAAACGAAGGACATCAGTCAGGCTCCGGGTTGGGGCTGTCTCATGTCAAGGAAATGGTCAGATCCTATGACGGACGTCTCTGTGCCAATGTGAAGGACGGTATGATGACAATTGAAATTGATCTGTAGGAAACGGAGGTGAATCAGATGGCAGTCGTATCTAATCCCGTGGTTGTGATGAAGCGGTATGAGATGAAGTATATCATGAGTCCGGAACAGACGGAATACTTCAAAAAAAGTGTTGAAGGCTATATGAAGATTGACAAGTTCGGATTGACCTCCATCGCCTCACTGTATTATGATACCCCGAATTACCGATTAATCCGTACCTCAGTGGAAAAACCTCTTTTCAAAGAAAAAATTCGTTTGCGCTCTTATGGTATTGCCACAATGAGTTCCCCGGTTTTTCTGGAACTGAAACGCAAGGCCTACGGAATCGTCTATAAACGGCGCGTTCAGTCCACGATCCCTTTAGTCAAGAAGTTTTTCTATGGGGAAGGGGATATCTGTGCAGGAGGTCAGATTAATAAAGAAATTACCACCTTCCGGGATTATTACCAGACACTGGTGCCTGCCTGTCTGATCATCTACGACAGAGTGGCCTATTTTCAACCGGACGGAGATCTTCGGCTAACCATCGATCATTGTCCGCGCTACCGTTATGAGGACCTGAATCTGACAACCTCCATGAAGGGAACGCCGCTGCTTCGGGATGGCTATACGATTCTGGAGGTCAAGGTTCAGCAAGCGGTTCCCTTGTGGCTTTCGGATATCCTTACCAGAGGAAAAATCTATAAGGGCAGCTTTTCCAAGTACGGAGAAGCCTACCGTCAGCAGCTCATGAACCGCTATCAAGGGACCCCATCAACGGTTCTCAAAAGTCAAAATGAAAGGAACGACAGAAATGTTTGATTCAATTTTTACCACCGGACAGACCACCGCTTCACAGTTTTTTATCATGGCAGCCGCTGCCCTCGTCTCGGGCTTCGTGTTTTCCTGGCTGATTTCCTTTAAAATTCGTGCCAAAAGACGCTTCTTTATTGTCACGGCGGTGATTCCCTTTGTGGTAGCGGCGGTGATCGCTTTTGTACAGCAGGGCAATATCGGTACAGGAGTCGCTGTAGGCGGCGCTTTCAGTCTGATCCGGTTCCGCAGTGCGCCCGGCAGCGCCGACGAAATCAGTGCTATTCTGATTGCCATGGGATCCGGTATCGCCTTTGGTATGGGCTATGTCACCTATGGTGCGATGATTCTGGTAGGTATGGCTCTGATCTTTATGGTTTTGTCCATGCTGCCGGTTTTTGAACATAAGAGCATGAGTGAAGAACGTCTGCTCCGGATCACGATTCCGGAATCTTTGGAATACTCCGGTGCCTTTGACGATACGTTCCGTCATTATCTGAAATCCTATGAGAACGCCGGTGTCAAGACAACCGGGATGGGCTCCATGTTCCGTCTTTCCTTTAAAATTGTGATGAAGGATCCGGCGGAGGAAAAAGCCTTTATCGACGAAATCCGCACCAAAAACGGCAACCTGGAAATCGCTGTGCTGCCCTATACCGAGCCCCAGAATCAACTGTAAAGGAGACTGGCTTTATGAAAAAAAGATGCTTGACTTTATTTCTGGCTCTGGTGCTGGCATCTGTCAGCCTGATGGGCTGTACAGACAAAAAGACAGAAAGCTCCTCGTCTTCCCACGATTCCTCGTCAGCGGCTTCCACATCCTCTGTGGCTGAACCCTCTGCGGGTGTGACCTCTGATGTGTCATCGGAGCCCTCCTCCGAAAGCTCCGCAGAAATTTCCTCTGAGGCATCTTCAGAATCCTCCGATTCAAAGCAGACCTTCCAGCAGTTTGCGGACGGTGATTACAAGGATGTGACAGCCGAAACGGCTCATGCAGAAATTACTCTTTCCGGCAGCAGCGCCGTCCTTTCCGATACCACCAGAGGCTCCTCATCAGAAGGCGTGGTGACGATTACCTCCAAGGGAATCTATCATGTAACCGGCAGCGGAGAGAATATTTCCATTGTGGTCAATGACGATCAGGAGTCCGGCAACGTCTATCTGATTCTGGATAACGTGACCATGGATAACACATCCGCTCCCTGTATTGATGTGGAAGCCTGTGATAAGCTGATTATTCAGTGCGTGGGCAAAAATAGCCTGGATTTCAGAAACACGGATGAATCCGTCAAAAAGGATGGTGCCATTTACGCCAAGGATGATGTCACGATCAACGGCAGCGGCACACTGAACGTGACTTCTGCTCTTAACGGTATTGTCTGCAAGGATGACCTCAGAATCACCGATTCCACACTGACGGTACGCTCTGATGCCATCGGTATTCAGGTTGAAAAATCCGTTCGCGTCGGAGGCGGAACCATTGCGGTCTACTGCAATCGCGATGGTGTCCATTTGAAGGGCGAGGATAACGACAGCTTTTTCTATTTTGAAAAAGCCAATATGACCATTGTTTCCGGCTATGACGGCATTTCCGTCAAGGCGGGGAATGACAAGAAGGATTTTACCGGTTATGTTTCCCTTAACGGCGGCATCCTTGATATTACCACCGCCTCTTCGGCCGGTGCTTCAGCCTCCAAGGACAGAAGTATTTCCCAGAAGGGTATCAAAACCGACGGACAGATTTCGATCACGGATACGGAGCTGTCGGTTTCTGCAGCTGATGACGCACTTCATGGAGAATCTGACATCCGGATCCTTTCCGGAACCCTGATACTTGCCTCCGGTGATGACGGAATCACCGCCTCCGGAAATCTTACCATTGACGGCGGAAGTGTGACGGTTTCCCAATCCTATGAAGCGCTGGAAGCAACCAACGTGACGATTAACGGCGGCGAAATCAGGCTGACGTCCAGCGATGACGGCATCAACTGCTCCGGTGGATCGGATACCACATCCGATGACGATAATCCCTGGAACAGCGGAAGTACCGATGCATCTCTGACGATCAATGGAGGCAATATCTATGTCAATGCCACCGGAGACGGTCTGGACAGCAACGGCTCCATTTATGTCACCGGCGGTACCGTGATTGTGGAAGGACCTGTTGCCAACGACAACGGTGCTCTCGACAAGGGAGACGGCAATGGCTGTGTTGCCAGCATTACCGGCGGTACGGTACTGGCAATCGGCTCCAGCGGAATGGCAGTCAATTTTGATTCCGGTACCCAATGCTCCGCACTGGTTTCTCTTTCCGGCAATGAGGGTACGGTGATTTCCGTCAATGACGGGTCCGGCTTTACTTATACCGCAACCAAGAGTTTTTCCAGCGTGGTATATTCGTCTCCCGGCATGAGTCAGGGCAATACCTATACGATCCAGGCAGGCAGCAGCTCGGCAACCATGGATTTTACCGATAGTCTGTATTATTCCGAAATCAGCGGCGGTCCCGGCGGACCAGGCGGATTCGGTGGACCCGGAGGACCTGGTGGTCAGGGAATGTTAGGATAAGCTTTCAGAATGATTTCAATAAAAAACAGCTTCAGCATGAGCTTCTTCCGATGAGGGAGGAAACAGGGCTGAAGTTGTTTTTTATGTTTTTTCTCAATGTAATACTATTATTCTAATATTCAATTAAACAATTTAAAAATAAAGTTTCGCTCAGGCCTTTTCAATGGCTTGCAGGATCAAGGGGTGGTGTCCCTTGCGGGAGGTTTGGAGGACAGCGCCATCCAACTTCTCAGGCGTTTTGCCTGTCTTTGACAAAGGACAGGCTCTCAAAATGATTACATTTTATTGAAGGAACCGCTGAATAAATCACCCCTTACAGTTCAGCACCTGTCTTGCTTGCATCTTTTCCGTCATCTTGCACCAAAATTCCTTGAAATATGTCAGTATTCCTGCGGAATTTTGATACAATCTGACGAAGAAACTGACATCGCAATACAGGCACTGGATTTAATCAGCGCTTCCTTGAATAATAGTTTAACATCCCTCTGAAATGCTGCATGGATAGGGAAATTTATTGGACAGGGAATAGAGTATGCTTATCTATACAAGGGGGTTCCTTCAGAAGTGTCTGTCGGTCTTTCATTCATTTTGCACGAAAAAGAAGAATAGATATTGTGTCATCAAATTCTTGACAACACAATATATTGTGTATATAATAGGATACAGTCCCCATAGGGCTGCTGAGGTCAGCAAAGACGGACAGATCTTCCTTTGGAAACAATCAGTCCTTCCTGGTTCATTTTTTTGATTTCCCGCATCATGGCGCTGCGATCTGTACAGATGTATTCCGCCAGGTCTGACAGGGGAACAGGCAGTACAAAGGTGCTGCTATGGTATTTTTCACGCAGGAACGAAAAATAAACCATCAGCTTTCCACGAATCGTCCGCTGGGATAGGATGTCGACATGAATCTGACTTCGGCAGGAAACAGAATTCAGGATATGATGAATCCAACTCAGGTGCTTCCGGGTGTCATACCGGCATGGTGCAAATATTCTGTCATGGTTGACAAAGCGGACGGTGCAATCTGTTTTTGCCGTCACAAAGTACAGATTGACATCGGTTCCCGGCGAGAGACGGCTGCTGAAAAGATTTCCTTTTTCGTAATAATCCAGAATGTTTTCCTCGCCGCTGTCATTGATGCTGATGAGATAGGCGAGACCCTCCTTGATGATGCCGGTTTCCGGATTGTCGGCTGAATACTTCACAATGACGGAACCCTTTGTAAAATTTCGCTCCTCCATACAGAAGCATTCTGACAGATCCGCCAGCTCTTCATAAGAAAAGCCATGGAAAATCGAAAAATCGTCCATTGTTTATCCCTCTATATCCTGTACATGAAATTTGTGCAAAACGCTATATCTTGTATTGTAACACAAAAATGTTGCATTTGCAACATGCAATTTTCCGGTTTTGCGATACAATAATGTGCGTACACTTTTGAACGGAGATGTTATTCATGAAAATTATCAAGAGAAACTCCTCAGAGGAGGTATTTAACGGCGAGAAAATTATCAATGCCGTTACCAAGGCCAACAACGCATCAGAAAGACGTTATCTGACGCCTGAACAGATCAAGGATATTGCGGAATATGTAGAATATAAATGCATGAAGATGGGCAGAGCTGTATCCGTGGAGGAAATCCAGGATATGGTGGAGGATCAGATTATGTCCAAGGGTGCTTTCGAGCTGGCCAGACGGTATGTCAAGTATCGCTACAACCGTTCTCTCATCAGACGGGCCAACACCACGGATAACAAAATTCTCAGCCTGATTGAGTGTAACAATGAAGAGGTTAAACAGGAAAATTCCAACAAGAACCCGACTGTCAACAGCGTTCAGCGTGACTATATGGCAGGTGAGGTCAGTAAGGATCTGACCAAGCGTATTCTGCTTCCCGATGATATCGTAGAAGCACACGAAAACGGCATTATTCATTTTCACGACAGCGATTATTTTGCACAGCACATGCATAACTGTGACCTTGTCAACCTGGAGGATATGCTCCAGAACGGTACGGTCATCAGTGAAACACTGATTGAAAAGCCCCATAGCTTTTCTACTGCCTGCAATATCGCCACTCAGATCATCGCGCAGGTGGCCAGTAACCAGTATGGCGGACAGAGTATCAGCCTGACCCATCTGGCACCCTTCGTCCAGATTTCAAGAGAGAAAATCAAACGGGAATTCAAGGCAGAGCTGGACGAAATGGGCTGTACCATTCCGGAAGAAAAGATCGATGCCATTGTGGAAGAAAGGCTCCGTAAAGAAATCACCAAGGGTGTTCAGACGATCCAGTATCAGGTGGTTACTCTTCTGACAACAAACGGACAGGCTCCCTTTGTTACGGTCTTTATGTATCTGAATGAAGCCAAGGACGAGCAGGAAAAGAAAGACCTGGCAATGATTATCGAAGAAACTCTGCGTCAGCGTTATATCGGCGTCAAGAATGAAGAGGGCGTCTGGGTTACACCTGCGTTCCCGAAGCTGATTTATGTGCTGGAGGAGGATAATATTACCAAGGACGGAAAATATTGGTATCTGACAGAGCTGGCAGCGAAGTGTACTGCCAGAAGAATGGTTCCGGATTATATTTCCGAAAAGGTTATGCTGAAAAACAAAATCGACAAAAACGGGGAAGGCCACTGCTACACCTGCATGGGATGCCGCAGCTTCCTGACACCCTATGTAGATGAAAACGGAAAGCCGAAGTATTACGGTCGTTTCAATCAGGGTGTTGTCACGATTAACCTGGTGGATATCGGTCTTTCTGCCAACAAGGATCTCCAGCGCTTCTGGGAAATTTTTGATGAAAGGATGGATCTCTGTCACCGTGCGCTCCGGGCAAGACATGAGCGTCTGAAGGGTACTCTGTCAGATGCTGCTCCGATTTTGTGGCAGTATGGCGCCATTGCCAGACTGAAGAAGGGTGAACCCATTGACCGTCTGCTTTATGGCGGCTACTCCACCATTTCTCTGGGTTATGCAGGCCTGTGGGAGTGTGTTTACAGTCTGATCGGCAAGAAGCTGACCGAAGAAGAGGGCAAAGAGCTTGGTCTGCAGATCATGAAAAAGCTGAATGCCTATTGTGCCAAGTGGAAGCAGGAGGAATGCATTGATTACAGCATCTACGGCACGCCTCTGGAGAGTACAACCTATAAGTTTGCCAAATGTCTGCAGAAGCGTTTTGGTATCATCAAGGGCGTTACTGATAAAAACTATATTACCAACAGCTATCATGTACACGTTACCGAAGAAATCAATGCTTTTGATAAGCTGAAGCTGGAATCTGAATTCCAGACGCTGTCTCCTGGCGGTGCTATCAGCTACGTCGAAGTACCGGATATGCAGGACAACCTGGAGGCCGTTCTCAAGGTGATGCAGTTTATTTATGAAAATATTATGTATGCTGAGCTGAATACCAAGAGCGATTATTGCCAGGTGTGCGGATATGACGGAGAAATCCAGATTGTTACGGACGATGACGGCAAGCTGGTCTGGGAATGCCCCAATTGTCATAACCGCGATCAGAATAAAATGAATGTTGCCCGCCGTACCTGCGGCTATATCGGATCCCAGTTCTGGAACCAGGGAAGAACCCAGGAAATCAAGGAACGTGTACTGCACCTCTCTACTCATACCTTTGCGGGAACGGACAAAGCAGTCAATGAGTGACGGAAATCGCTGATAGTCCTCCTGACTGGCATCCTTCGGCAGATTTTTCTTCTGCAAACCCCATTATTTCAATCAAAAAAGCACCTTATGACCGGATTGGTATAAGGTGCTTTTTTCAGAAAAGAGGATGAAAAAATGCATATTGGTGAAATCATTACAGCAGACAGTGCCAACGGATCCGGCATACGGGTGAGTGTGTTTGTCTCCGGATGTACCAACCGTTGCAAAGGCTGTTTTCAGCCGGAAACCTGGGACTTTGAATACGGCAGGCCCTATACCCAGGAAATCGAAGACGGGATTATGTCCGAGCTCGCCAAAAGCTATTATGACGGCCTGACGATTCTGGGCGGGGAACCCTTTGAACCATCCAATCAGCGTGAAATCGTCAGGCTGATCCGCAGGGTAAGAACCGAACTTCCCGACAGGAATATCTGGATATATACGGGGTTTTCCTACGATCAGGATCTGATACCGGGAGGCTGCCGCTATATCGAATGTACGGATGAAATCCTGGACAGCATTGATGTGCTCGTTGACGGTCGTTTCATTCTGGAGCAAAAGAGTATCTCCCTGGTGTTCCGCGGATCGGAAAATCAGAGAATCATCGACATGAAACAATCCAGAGAAAAGGGAATCCTTGTTTTATCAGAGTTAATGCAGAAAAGAGCCAGATAAAATACCCCCCTCCATCGGCGTTTCTTAAACCGGATGTAGGCCTTTTATGCGTATGATATTCAAATACGTGAATAACAAATAGTGAATAGAGAACAATCCAAATCAAAAGACCTGTTACTTTGTGTAACAGGTCTCTTGATCTGATGGGAACAATAGGGCTCGAACCTATGACCCTCTGCTTGTAAGGCAGATGCTCTCCCAGCTGAGCTATGCTCCCAAAAAAAATACAATCGGAAAAATTGGTGCGGGTAACAGGACTTGAACCTGCACCTCCTTGCGAAGACTAGCACCTGAAGCTAGCGCGTCTGCCAATTCCGCCATA
>CACYCV010000250.1 GCA_902772955.1 uncultured Ruminococcus sp. | reverse complement strand
CTGTCAGCGAGGGTTCGTCGGTAACCTCCCAGCTGGAGGAGGCTGTCTCCTCTGTGGCCAGTGAGGTTTCTTCGGCAGCCAGCCAGGCTGCTAATGCAGCACAGAATAACGGCGTATGGACATGGCTCGGCCCGATCCTTCTGTGGGGCGGCGTCATTCTTCTGGCCTATTTCCTGTTTATCCGTCCCTCCAAGAAGAGACAGAAGCAGGAAGAGGATCTGCGCAACAGCATTGAAATCGGGGATGATGTCACCACCATCGGCGGTATTGTAGGCCGTATTATTTCTGTCAAGGATGATGATGAAACCTTCATCATAGAGACCGGCAGCGACAAAACCAGAATGCGCTTCAAAAAATGGGCGATCGCTTCCGTGGATACTCCTGAAAAGCAGCCCAAAAAGCCGGAGCCTAAGGAAGACAAGGCCGAGGATAAGCCTGAAAAGCCTAAAAAAGAGAAGAAGGAAAAGAAGAAAAGGGACGAGGAATGATCAGACGGTGAGGTGCATCGCATGGGCAGCAAGGGCAGATTACAGATGTGCAGCGTGGAATGTTCCGGCGGAATGACCGGCGGAAGCTATCATGCTGTGGCAAAACGTAATAAGAACGGAACGGTTACCGTGTCTGTACAGGAGAGAATGTTTTTTCACGCGCCTTTGAAAAAGAAAAAGCAGACCATTCCTGCTCAGGTGTTTGATCGGTTGGAACAGATGCTGTCTGCCTTTGATTTTGACCGGACGGCATCGCCGGAGGTCATTGCGGAGCGCCGTCAATGGATTGCCCTGGATGCCCCTGATGAAAGCGTTATCGTGAAATATGAAAACGCCTCTTATCAACTCAAGGATGATACCACAGCGCCGGAAAATTGTTCCGCCTGCGAGATACTGAATCGCTTTTTTGACGAGTTCTGGAATCCCTCTCCTTGACCCCATGGACAAAGTTTTTTAAGAACCAGGGGGTTGCAGCCTTTTTTGAATAATTCCTAAGCCGATGGAACTTTTGACGCTTCATCGGCTTGTTCTATTCCTGCAGGGATTACGCATAGACATGGAGCAAAGGGAATCTTTCAGGATCGGAGCGGTGATGATGAGGGGAGAAAAAGCCGGCAGCGGCAAGGAACTGAGCAGAACAGTCAAAGGGGTACTCTGGGGAGGGTTGGCAGGAACGGCACTGACCTTTTTGCTGATAGCGCTGTCGGCATGGGCAGTCGTCAAAATGCAGCGGGTGCCTTATGGTGCGATTCCTCCTATGGTAATTGCGGCGGAAAGTATCGGCGCTTTTTTTGGCGGTTATCTGTGCGGCAGACTGCGCAGAAGATATGGCATGGCACTGGGAGCCGCCTGCGGATTGGTGATTTTTTGCGTCATGCTGCTGACAGGAACCGCGTCGGGAGGGACTATGAACGGAGTAACCTTTCTGCGGCTGGGACTGATGCTGCTGGGAGGCGCGTTGGGCGGGGTTCTTGGGGTGAATCAAAGAAAGCGCAGAAAATAAGGTTGAATTTGTCGGAAAGATATGGTATGATATAGTTGTATCATAGAAATACCGCAGTGGCAGAGCTTCTGCCGGGGCGGTGATCCGGAAAGGGTGAATATCATGAAGGCAACAAAGCACATCAAGACACTGAACAGTGCTAATCTGAAGGAATCCGCTGTCAAGGGCGGCTGCGGCGAGTGTCAGGCTTCCTGCCAGTCTGCCTGCAAGACCTCCTGCACGGTTGCAAACCAGAAGTGCGAGAAATAATCTCGGACACAACATTCATAATGTAAAGGGCGGATGTGAAGTCCGCCTTTTATATTGTAAACAAGGAGAATGGAAATGATACATAAGTATAAACTGAACGGGTATAACATTTGTCTTGATGTTCACAGCGGCGCCGTCCATGTTCTGGATGACGTGGCGTATGATATACTGGACTATTGCGATGAAAATATGCAGGAAACAGCTCCCGATGCCATGTTTGCAGACCTTTTCGGCAAATATGACCGGGCAGAGCTGATTGAAGCATATGAGGCGCTGTATGAGATATATCAGAGGGGTCAGCTGTTTTCTCCGGATGACTATGAACAGTTTGCCGATCTGATGACAAAGGCGCCCATCAAGTCCATGTGCATCAATATTTCTCATGACTGCAACCTGCGCTGCGAGTACTGTTTTGCAGCAAAGGGCGATTTTGGTCAGGGACGCTGTCTGATGTCCCTGGAAACCGCCAAAAAAGCCATTGACTTTATTATTGCTAATTCCGGCACCCGCCATAATCTGGAGGTGGACTTCTTCGGCGGTGAACCCCTGATGAATTTTGACGTGGTGAAGCAAACGGTAGAATATGCCCGGAGTATCGAGAAACAGTACAACAAAAATTTCCGCTTTACCATTACCACCAACGGCCTGTTGCTGGATGATGACAAGATTGATTTTATCAACAAGGAAATGCACAACGTAGTGCTGTCCCTTGACGGCCGCAAGGAGGTCAACGATAAGCTGCGGGTGACTCCCAACGGTAAGGGCTGCTATGATATCATCGTACCGAAGTATCAGAAGCTGGTGTCCAGGCGTGGGGACAAGGATTATTATATCCGCGGCACCTTTACCACCTACAGCAAGGACTTTACCGCCGATGTTTTGCACATGAAGGAACTGGGCTTTGAACAGCTTTCTATTGAACCGGTGGTTTCCGATCCGAGACTGCCCTATTCCATCAAAGAGGACGATCTGCCGAAAATCTTCGTGGAATATGAACGTCTGGCCAGAACCCTGATCGACATGAGAAAGAAGGGTGAATATTTCAACTTCTTCCATTTCATGATTGATCTGGATCAGGGTCCTTGCGCCATCAAGCGTCTGCGCGGCTGCGGCTGCGGCAACGAATATGTCGCAGTTACCCCTCAGGGAGATATTTATCCCTGCCATCAGTTTGTAGGAGAAGAAGCCTATAAAATGGGCAATCTGAATGACGGCACCTTCGACCAGGACATGAAGCTGCGCTTTGCCAAGGCAAACGTGTATTCCAAGACCAACTGCAGGAACTGCTGGGCAAAATTCTACTGCAGCGGCGGCTGCAATGCCAACAACTATCAGTATGAGGGAGATATCCTGAAATCCCACAAAGTTGGTTGTGAGCTTGAAAAGAAGCGCCTTGAATGCGCCATTATGATAAAAGCCGCTCTTGCAGACTACGGCATTGAACAGCAAAACGCCTGTGACGGAGAAGACTGCTTCGTAGAGTGCCGTTAATGAGTTAGGAATTAGTAATTGCCCTGCGAGTGACCGGAAGAAACTTTGAATAATAAAGAACCGGCTTCAAAGTATCGTTACTCTGAAAGCCGGACTTTTTTTAGCTCATTTGTTCAAGAACTTCCTTAAATCCTGTTGTATCTATTGAGAAATTATATTTTGTAGATGGTCTGTCTACCGGAGAAACTACAAATTTAATGATTTGCTCAGTTTTAAGGTCGTGTGCACTTAAGGCATCATCATATCCGCGCATTTGAGGGATAAATAGAATATAATCTCCTCCGTTTGCTTCCATTGCACCATAACATGTTCCCGTTTTCCCTGAACCTTGTTTGTATTTTATGTCATATCCTGCAATTTTGCTATATGAATTTGTGACTCTCATGTTAGTGTTCTTATATTCATAAAGAGCGAACGAGATATGATATCCTTCATCAACCATCACTTTTACATAAAGAGGACTGTTCGATGTGGCAGAATTAGAGAATGTTCCCTCTGTAATGTAAGAAATGTATTGTTCTGAAGTTTTGTCACCATATTCATCAGTATAGTATTTAAGCTTCCACTCGGAACTGTTTGTCGTTGAACTATTTTCATCTGCATTACTTTCAGCATCATTTATAGAAGTATCCAATGTTGGATTAGATGCAGAAGAATCCGACGAACTGTCTCCGCAGGCACACAGATTGATGGCTGAAAGAAGTGCGATCATTGCTAGTAAGATTCTTTTTTTCTTCATTATTGATCTCTCCCATCATAGCTTTAATTATATAGGCATAAAATAGCCTGTACAGTTTATTTTGTTCTATCATAATTATCTATATAATTCAACCTGAATCCGTGAAACTCAAATAGAATAAATAGCTGAAAGCAAGATAAACAGAGCTTTACAAGCAAAATGTATCATTCCTTGTT
>CACYCV010000249.1 GCA_902772955.1 uncultured Ruminococcus sp. | reverse complement strand
GTTCCGTTGGTCAAAAAAGAACCACCCCAAAGCGGCGCGTTAGCGCTGTGTGGGGTGGAAGCCGCGGCAGTAAAGCTGGACACGGCAAAACCGAGCGGAACGGAGTGGAGCGCGCCGCGAATCGTCCCGCGCGGTCACGCGCACGCGAATCGACAGCGGAGGCACTCCGCCGCGAATTGACAGCGGAGACACTCCGCTGGTCTAAAGAAATGAAAAATTATTGCTTCTGACGAAGCTGAATAAAAAGCCTTCCCTTTTTGCTCATGCCGGAAACCTCGTCAATTTCGATTTTTCCCTTCCCCCGGAGGGAAATTTTATCCCCGGGATGAATTTCATGGGAGGGATCAGTGATTTCCAGCCAGTTGACAAAGACCAGCCCCTTGCGGATGGCTTCCGCTGCCTTGGTGCGGGATAGCCCGAAGGCTTCTCCGGCAATGCAGTCCAGCCGCAGCGAAGGAACATTCACGGTTCGCAGTGTAAAAGAGGGGGTAGGTACCTGGGAAAAAGAGGCAGGAGAGAGATTGACCGGATAATGTCCGATTTTGGTGAGATTCCACCGGATAAAATCCGAGGAGGATGTGTGACAAAAAAAGAGGGCACTGTTTTCGTGAGGGAGAATGTCCCCGATCATGTCCCGGCGGATTCCCAGCCCCATCAGAGAACCAAGTACGTCCCGATGAGAAAAAACCGCTTCTCTGACGGGAGAATTGACCTCCCACAGTACAATGGGGGCTCCGCTGTCTTCCGCATATTCTCCGGGATTTACCCGGCATAGACGGCGTTCGGCATCCTCGTAGCCTCCTGTCAGGGAAATTCTTCCGGTAAATTCCGAAACCCGGCAGAGAAGTGCCTGGGAGGCCGGATCCAGAAAGGCGGAATACAGTACCGTATAGCTTTTTTCCGCTCGTTGAATCAGGTCTTTGATTTTTCGCAGCAAAAGCCGCTTCTCCTTGTCGTTGGTGTATTTCTCGGTAAAATCCATTGGAATTCCCCCCTTTTTTTTCCTGTTGCCTGTCAACCCTTCCTCACGCGTTGCTTCGTGGTGTTCCGTTGTCCGGAGCTGCTTTTTATCGGGCGTCCAGATATACCATGTATTCGTCCAGACACATATTCAGCGTCTGCATCTGCAGGGCGTTCTCCTTTCCTACATAGCGGAAAAGACAGGGATCATAGGCTTGTTCGGTATGATTGGTCTTGTTTTGGGGAAAGCGCAGAATAAAGCCGTATTGATAGGAATGCTTCTGCAGCCAGAAGTACTCGTCCGACTCGGCAAAGTCGGCATCGTCCGCCGAAGCGAAGCGAACGGAAAGCCCCAGACGGGCATCGGCGTGATTGCCGGAGGGAACACTTTTTTCGGCGTCTTCTTCGGCGCTTGCCCGGTTCTGCTTGTTGAGCTTCATCAGTCGAGCCACTTCGTTTTCATACAGATTATTCTGCTGCTGAAAGCTGACATAGCCCTCCTTCGGAATCAGATGAATTCCGTCGGCTTCGGCATCCCTGAGCATCTGTTCCAGGTCCGGCACAAGAAGCCGGTCTGCTGTAATGTCCCGGAATTCCGTCAGATCCGGCGTGTAGTCCGGTGCAAGAGGCTTTTTGGGAGAAACCAGCAGGAGCATTTTTTCCTTGTCATGAACGGAAACGGGCTGAATATTTTCATAGGACGGCTCTTCAGCAGAGGCATTCTGCTTCATGGAATGATACCGAACCAGGCCCATACCGATGACAACGGCAGCAATGATGACAATCAGCACGGGAATCAGAATAACGGCCGCTTTCCATCCGGAAAGGTTCTGCTGCCTGTGCTGCCGGTCACTGTATTTTTTGATACTGTTTTTGATGTCCGTCACCTCCCGACACAAGAATATTCGAGTAAAAAACGAAACTTTCCTGACAGGCCGGATATTTCAGAGCGCTGCAGGGTTAACGGTGTCCAGATAATACAGCAGAAACTGCTCAGCCAGACTGCCGGGACGGATTTCGCGTGGTGCCTCTTCAAAGGAAAACCATTGGGCATGGTCGATTTCCCGAGGGTCTACCTCCCGGAGGGATTCACTGTCGATGACGCAGGTATAATTCAGCATCAGGGTATTGCTGCGGGCAAAATATTCGCTTTTGTTAAAGTGCAGCGCCGTTACCTGACGTCCCAGCTCTTCGGCAATTTCCCGTGCAACGGCTGTTTCTGCGTTTTCTCCCTGATTGACATAGCCCGCCACCAGAATGTTGGAGGGCTTGCCATACTGACGGATGAGCAGAATCTTGTTTTGATCGGGATTCAGGGTAATCATGCTGACAGCCGTCGAAAAAATCGGAAATCGATAGCACCCGCAGGAGGGACAATAGGGAATGATGCCTTCCTTTTCGAGAGGCTTCCGGATCAGGGCTGTGCCGCATTCATAGCAGTAGTTCATAATGACCTCCATACAGGAAAACAGTCCTTCGTGGGGTGAAGAACAGAATTGAAAGAAGACGGTACCAAAAAAACCGATGAAAAATCAGCTTTTCATCGGTTTTTAATTATCGCGGGCGACTTGACGAATACGTTTCACATCCAGCTTTCTTGTTTAGTGAAGCAAATTCTATCGGCGTACGCAGGGGGCTTTCCGGCGGGGGTGCCCCCGCGGGCAACTTGACGAATACGTTTCACATCCAGCTTTCTTGTTTAGTGAAGCAAACACATCCTGCCTACGCAGGGGGCTTTCCGGCGGGGGTGCCCCCGCAGGCGACTTGACGAATGAACAACACATCCGGTTTTATTGTTCAGTGAAGCAAATTCTATCGGCGTACGCAGGGGGCTTTCCGGTCGCCCCCT
>CACYCV010000248.1 GCA_902772955.1 uncultured Ruminococcus sp. | reverse complement strand
AGCTCTGAAACCTCTGAGCAGGAAACTTCCGAGTCCGAAAGCTCTGAAACCTCTGAGCAGGAATCCTCCGAGTCCGAAAGCTCTGAAGCCTCTGAGCAGGAATCCTCCGAATCTGACAAAGAAGAGTCCTCAAAGGAAGAATCCTTCGATGACACAAAGGAGTCTTCCTCTCATGAAAAAGAACCATACGGAATGGCATCCAAGGGTAATGTTAACGTGAACGAAGCTTATAAGGCCGGATATACAGGGAAGGGCACTCTGATAGCGATTCTGGATAACGAGTTTGACGTCAGACATGAAGTTTTTCGTACCAAACCAGATATAATATCTTATGACAAAGAATATGTGCGTTCCATTGCATCCAACGGACGTCTGGGGATATCCGCAAAATATCATATCAATGACATATTCTATAACGGAAAAGTCATCTATGCGTATGACTATGGTGATAACGATAATGATTGCCGCTCTAACGAAGTAGTTCATGGCACTCATGTGGCAGGTATTGCTGCAGGTAATAATTTGAAACATGGGGAATACCCTTATCTTGGAATGGCGTATGATGCCCAGCTTGCCTTTTTTAAAATCTCAGATAAAAACAATTATCTGAAAGATGAATACATCATAGCCGCACTGGATGATGCCATCAAACTGTCGCCGGATGTGATCAACTGCAGCTATGGTGCCGTTCAGTATCTGACTCACGATTATGAAGGCCGTCAGCTATATGAAAAGGTCCTGATCTCAGGAATTGCAATCATAGCCGCTGCAGGAAACGATGCCTATAACGGCTATGACTCCGGTGCAGAAAAAATCCCGACCAGCTATGCCAGCTATGGTACGGTCTGCACACCCTCCAGCATGGATCAGGTACTGTCTGTTGCTTCCTCTGTGCCGGATTATACATATTCCCATGAGATTTCTTTTGAATTCAATGAGGTCCATCCCGTTTCCACCCAAATTGTCCATTCAAACCTCAACTTTGAGGATTTATACGGTGACGATCAGATTCAGGATAATTCATCCCGGAAACAAATTCTGTCAGACGAGGATTACACCGTGCTGGATCGCGTAGCTTATGAATATCTGCAAGGAAAGGGAACTTCTGAGGATTTTAAAAATGCCGGAATTTCAAGGAAGCTCGTTATTCTCAATGAAAGTGAACTGTCCGTAGATGAAATTGTCCGGAACTCCCTTGAATATAAATGTTATGCCGTGGTACTGATCCGAAAGGAACAAAACTCTTCTCTGAAACCTGATCTGCTGGAAAAAGATTTTTTTGTCTATACCGTGGATGCACGTGAAAAAGAATACTTTGAAAGTCATCCAAAGGGAGAGGTTTCATTTCTTTCTGCAAATTCCCTTTCAAAAAAGGAACAGGATCAGGCCAAAACCATCTCCGTCTATTCTTCCTACGGACCGAGAGCTGATTTGCATTTAAAACCGGATATTACAGCACCCGGTGAAAACATTCTTTCTTCTCTCACCGATCAAAGCTTCGGTCTGATGTCAGGCACCTCCATGGCTACTCCATGTGTTACGGGAGCCTATGCCATCATGAAACAGTTTATCAAAGAAACACATCCAGAAGATATCGCATTGATGCCGAACACAACAGAACATATCTACCAGCACCTGATGAGTACTGCTTCGCTGCTGTCATACGATACGGAAGATGGAGACACAGTTTATTTTAGTCCGCGTGCACAAGGAGCAGGCTGTATCAACCTAGAATCAGCCATTAAAACCGGCGCTTATTTATCCTATCAGCATGCCCGTCCCAGTGTCTCATTACTGGACAGGGAAGACGGACAATATGATTTTACATTTGAAATTATCAATGAAACGGATCACTCTCTGACATATTCTTTGGAAACTATTCTGCAAACGGACGGCTATGAGGTCAACGAGAAACCAAAAGCCGTTCATCCCTATTGGAACAAAGGAATACCTGAAAGCATTTTGGATCACGCCACTATTATTTTTAAAGACAACAATCTGGAAACCGATACCATCACAGTCGGGGCAGGCAAAGAAAAATCTGTTTCCGTTGTGATCCGATTGGAACCGGGCTGGATTACCGAACGCAGGAACATCTTTACAAACGGCTTTTTTGTAGATGGGTTTGTATGTCTCAAAACAGAAGCTGATGTGGAGCTTCACCTTCCTTTTAGCGGGTTTTGCGGAGACTGGTCACAAGGCGCAATTTTTCCTTCCAATGCCTATCCGGAAAATGATGAATTCCCCATTATGAACAGCCGCCAGCTTTCCATTGTTTCTTCGTTTAATTTTGATAACACATTAAGCGAAACGGCAGGCACCAATTTGTTTGGTTATCAAGATCTGCCAATGGTCATCGCCTTTGGAAAGAACAGTCTCCGGTCATATTATCAGATCGCAGAAGAAATCAATACCGCTCCTTCTTTATTATTGCCTAATATTTTTGTTCTTCGCGATACCAAGGATTACACTATTTCAATGGAAAATGAACAAGGACTTATGCTCTTTCAGAATTTCGGAGATATTCCGGCAAATATGAATCCTTCCATACAGCAAAAGGAGTATTTCATTTCACCTCAAAACAGTAATACTCTGGATCAATGCTACCTCTTTGTGGAGAGTGCAAAAGAAGGCAAATATACCTATACCGTTTCCGCATCAACCGTAGACACCAAAGGGAATCCTGACCGGAAAGAAAATGTCAGCTTTCAGGTTTATATTGACAACACATCTCCAATAATTCATGAAATATATCTCCAGAAAACAAAAGGAGGAAAGCTCTATCTGAATATTGAGGCATCTGACAATTTATTTCTCCAAGGCATTCAGTTATACGCAGTCAAGTTGAATGATCACAAGGAAATAGAGTCAAAATTGGAAATGTACGATGAACTGGTTCAGTATCTTGGCAGTGAAAAGAAGCTGGTTTCTTATCATTATGATGACAAGGTCGAGCGATATTATTTCCGCTTTGATTTTACTGATTATCAGGGCTTTCTCAAACAAAAAACAGCGGAACAAACGCAGATTTATCAAAATGATGATGTCACCATTATTTTTGAGAGTGATAAAAATTTCACCCTGATGCAAAACGACGCTATTGCCATCAGAGCTGTGGATTGCGCTTATTTGTGCAGCGAGGATCAGGTGATTCATCTGAATGCATACGGAGAAGCCACACTGAAATTAAGAGACGCCAATAACAATCCGCTGCCAGAAGTCCATATATGGGTTGACGGACAAATACATCAGTCCGACCATAACGGCAATATCTATCTCAAGAATCTATCTCTGGGAAAGCATCAAATTATCATATTATCAGATTATGAGCTGCTGGATGGAAACAATTCTTTTACTTTCCGTCTGTCACGCAATGATTATCAGTATTCTACCACAGCAAAACTTGCCAAAATCCCTGAACCCACCAATACTACCGAAACCAAAACACGCAGCAATACCGACACAAACACAAAACCACAAAGCCACCAGATTATCCGTTTCAACACCAGCGAAAGCAATAACCAGTTAACGATCTGTTACTACGGAATGATTTTATCTTCCACGGTTATTATTCTGATCATCCTTTGTCAAAAGAAAAAGCGGCATTACCACTGATGAAAAAGATTTCCTTCGTCATTTGGACTTGGGAAGTCTTTTTTATTGATAAACAAGGAAAGAACTGATTAAACAGATTTTGCATGAATAATGAAATACCAATATGTAAATGTCAACAGTATAGAGCGGATAATCAGTCGTCAGAATCATCAAAAATATTCCTATCCTTGATACGGTAAGAATGTCCTGTGATTTTGACTACGGTAAGAATGTCCTGTGATTTTGACAATGTCACAGTGATGAACCAGACGATCAATAATAGCGTTAGCGATGACCGGATCACCAAAAACATCATGCCATTTTGAAAACGACTGATTGGTAGTCAGAATTGTAGGTCTGAACTCGTATCTTGCGGCAATGAGCTGAAAGAAGCCGAAGGCAGCATCCTTATCAACATACATCAGGCCGGAAAACGAAAATATGGTATCATAAGCATTTTACCCTCCCCGAATGTCTCAAAACATGAATTTTGAGACATTCTCCATCTCCGGAGGGGGTTGTATTTCCTTTCCCCTCTCCGGTGGTTCCCATGCGGAAGGGTGCGCGCATAGTGTGACCGGCT
>CACYCV010000247.1 GCA_902772955.1 uncultured Ruminococcus sp. | reverse complement strand
GCCGCGGCAGTAAACTTGGACACGGCACAACCGAGCGGAACGGAGTGGAGCGCTGCCGCGAACACGTCCTGTGCGGTCACGTACCGGACGTTTACGGTCTATTGACAATTCTGATGAGATATGATATGTTATAATCAGTTTAGTAGGATGAAAAAAATGGCGTTTTGGAAGATTTTTTGTTCATTCTACACGTTATGAAGGGAGTCAATGGTATGAAACGGTTGAACAGACATACTGTCAGGAAAAGAAAAAAGACATTCCTTCCTGCTGCAGTCATGACATTTGCACTGAGCATACAGCCTTTTGCAGCATCAGCCAGCGGAATCAGAGGAGACAACTCTTCCGAGAACTCTGCTTCTGCGGATTCCGCTGTTGTTGAAAGTCTGAATAACGTTTCCACGGAACACTTGGGCAGAGTTGCGGAGGAAGCTGTGGAAAACAAAACAAAGAAAGAAAAGCCTGTCAGCGCTTTGAAGAAAGCCGGCTCTGTTGTCGCTCCTTCTGCCGGTGAATTGCTGTCCAATACCACTGTAAGCCAACTCAACGGTTATTCCTCGATGTGTTTTACGATTCCGGATACTAATCGGGAGGTGTTTATTGCCGGGCTGTCAGAGGATGCGCTTGCAGATGTTCAGAGCCAGTTTTTGGAACACTACGGTAATGGCGAGAATTTTTCCATTCGTGACACACACATCATAGATACGGAAAAAACCGCTGAAGAGGATGCGGATGACCTTCTCTGCTGGGCGGCGGCAACGTCCAATATTCTTCATTATTCTGGCTGGGGTGCAGCCGGCGGATTTGAAACGACAGATGACATTTTTGAACTGTTTATCCGGGACAACCCCATAAGCGGCATGGAACAGGCGGGGGTTTCCTGGTTTGTAAACGGGCTTGATCCATTCCTGGGAGATCTGCCTGAAATTGCTGCCCATGACGGCTATGTGAAGGACTACGCAGCCGACCGGATCTGCGACTTCTATGACTTCCGGAGTGGTTCTCCCACCCGAAAGCTGGATGCCGTATTCGAGAAGCTTCGGGAAGGATATGCCGTCAGCATGGATATTACTTCCTACCTCTGGGGAGATTCCCACGCGGTAACTGTCTGGGGCTATGTTCTCAATTACGATTATGTGCCGGATCAGAAGGAATATTACGAGGCGATTATCATCTCTGATTCCGACTCCGGCGAGCTGGAAAACGCTGACAGACGGGAAGCGGCCAATGAATTGGATGTCAAATTCCTGACACCCTTTAATAACCGGGAGGATCCTGGCTATTACGTTGACGGCGGATTCTTTGATTCCTGGCTGCTGGAAGCATACAATTGCTTTGTCATTGAAAAAATGACCACACTGCAGCCCTTTGAGACGGCGCAGCCGGAAACGGATGTGACGGCTACCAAGAATAAACGGACAGATATTGATCTGCTGATTAAGAATCTTATCACTTTTACGGATGACAATTACATGGAACTGGAATTCAACGATGATAATGTAACGTTTTATCCTCAGAAGAAGTCTTTTACCACTTCTGAACCTATTGTCATCAGTCCCTTTGTAAAAAACAGCAGTCTGGTTCCCTTTGAGGGGGATATGACCTATCTGGTGACGGTATACGATGAAAACGGGAATGTGGCTGCCCAAAAGCAAAAGACAGTTTCCGTTCATCCCCCGCTGGATATCGAATCTTCAAACGGTGTCAAAATGGAGGGAGTTATTTTTGATCATCTGCCGATAGGCAGCTACAGGGCAGTCATTGAGCTGAACAGTGACCGCAAAATCAAAGAAGCCTATTACAGTAATAATCGTGCCGTCTGTAGCTTTGAGGTACATGATGGGCAGAGTAGTCCGGAGGCCTTTGTGAGCTTTTCAATTCCGGAAGTTCCGGAGGACGGTTATTATGAATATGCCGAGCTGACCTATGGTTCCTTCGATGAGATTCCATATCAGGAGGCTTACCTGCTGATCAGCTACTATCTCAATGGAAAATGGACTCCCTGGCGCGTTGTTTTCCACGCTGACAATAACTATCAACCTATGCCGGAAACAGAGTCTGTTTCTTATGGCGGACACATGATTAATTTTGCTTTGCTGCTGATCAATGATACTGATTTATCTGATTCGGAGAATTATCATTTCATCACCGCAGAGCCACAAAGACTGCCAATTCCCAGATTGACTGCAGAAACGGCAGAAGATCATCCCAAGAGCTTCTCGGGGCTTTCTCCCTTTGCGTCCGGCCTGGTTCCTGGAGAACAGTTTTCGGTCAATCTTATCAACGATTCCGATTCTGAATACCAGACGGCATACGGTACCTACTGCCTGGAGTTTGATACGCCCCTGTATGAGACGTTTTCTTCCGAAGAGGTTCCGTTTACCATGGCTTCTGATGAAAAGACCAGACGCCTGATGATTGACAGCTGGGGGGAAAATGACAAGCTGCAGGGATCCTGCGATGTCTCCCTTGTTGTCAGGACCTATCTGAGTGATACTGCTTATTGCACCATGGTGGAAAGAATCCATTTGGGAACCGTGAATTTTGGAGAAGCTCCGTCTTCCGTCGTGAATACGGGATATGATATTGTGAATCCCCTGGATGGTCTGACCTCTCTGCGTGAAGCTTATGAATATTGCAAACAGAGCGGTGGAAAGGTGAATACCATTACATTTGATAAGGGAATGATTGAAGACGCTGTTGTATTGCTGTCTCCTCTTGTCATTGATATTCCTGTCACGATCGACGGAACCTTTGAAAGCGTGACTGATACCGGAGAGCCTGTTACTCTTGGCATCTGCTTCAGCGGATATGATACGATCAAGCAGCGTTTTGTTTTGAAACGGCTGTTTGAGGTGACTTCACAGGGAGAACTGACCCTGAAGTGCATCACTGCCTTCGATGTGGAGGGGCCTGCCGGTGCGGTAGTATGTAACCGAGGCGGCAAGGTGTTCCTTGAAAATTGTCTGATTGGTAACTGCCATACCAACGAAGAGGGTGGTGCCATTTATACCGACGGCGGAATCGTGAAGGTCAGAAATACCACCTTTGACAGTACCTATGGCAATGAAGGCGGCGTATTGTATATGACCGGCAATGCCGATGTGGATTTCATCAATACCGTGCTGATGAGTACCTCCTCCGATCACACCGTGATTGAAAACAACAGCGGCAGCCTGGATATGGTGTATTGTGACCTTATCAGCTGCAGGATGCTGACCTATGATCCCGACTCCTTCAGAGTGATTCATTCCAACGGAAATACCAATATTGTTGCCTGCCGTATTACCAATGAATACAGCACCGACGAATTGGTGGATCTGGAAGGCAATATCAATGTCTATGCCAGTATCATCCAGAGCGCAGACAGTTCCTGTTTTCAAAAAGGTGACAATATCAAGGCCGGTGAATTCGATATTTATAAGAGAGGTGAATATGAGAACGTCATTTCCTATGAGCTGAAGTATGGTGAGGATGGGGGATACCACAACCTCTTGACGAGACGTCCCGTTGTTGTCAGACATACCAAAACCAGTGTGGTTTCTCTGGAAAACAAGCTCTATTATACGGTGGACGGGGAGCATTATCAGGCCACCGGAATCTCTGCCGGATTTGAAGCGGATCAATATAACAGAGACTCCGATGATCTGACCCGGGTGAATTATCCCGGTCAGGGTGCTTACAGGGGTGAATATGCGGAGTGCGCAGCTCCTCCTGACGATCTTGTAGAAAAGGAAGATACCTCATCTGATGTCGGAAGCTCACAAAGCGAAAAAGCCGATGATTCAAAAGAGAGCAAAACGGAAAGCAAGACAGAAAGCGGCCGTGAAGAGGAGAGCAAACAAACCCATATTGTTCCGGACGGCAAAGCAGCTCCCGATACCGGAGAACAGCCCTCCGTTATGCTTCCCCTGATGCTCCTTTCATCTTTTACTGCGGTGATAATGGCTGCCATTTGCGGCAGAAAACGCAGAGCGAGACAGTGATTGCCGACTTTTCCGCAACGATCGGGCTAACAGCCGTGGAATCTCCAACTGAATCCGAAAATCTCAACCGGGCAGTTCTTTTCAGAGCTGTCCGGTTAATGATTTCCGTGGTTTTTTCAATGCGTCAGCTGCCCTCTTTTATAAAAAAGCATCCTGTCAGACGAGAATTGTAAATATTGTTGTACCAATAAAACATTGCCGCATAAGCCGAAAAAACACTAAAAAAATCACTAACAATCATGATTTACTAAAAAGAAGTGGCAATATTTAATTGGATCATCAATAGATAATTGTAAAACGCAGTGGAAATCAACAAGGCAATTAATGAAATGAATTATCATTTGCTTGACAGCTTTTTTACCCGGCTGCGCAAGCTGCTGAAAAGTGAGTATGACTACTTGAGATCCTTATCCTCCGAAAACGAACTTTGCTAAGCGTTCTTCCGGATCAACCAAAACCGCCCCAAAGCATCCCGTAAGCATCGTGTGGGGTGAAAGCCGGGCCGTAAAGTTGAAACACGGCACAACCGGGCGCAGCGTATGCAGAGCGCTGCTATGATAAGTCCCGCGCGGTCACTCGCAAATTTAAGGAAGCGCTGATTAAATCCAGTGTCTGTATTGCGCTGTCAGACTGTATCAAAATTCCGCGGGAATACTGACGTATTTCAAGGGATTTTGGTGCAAGATGACGGAAAAATGCAAGCAAGACAGGTGTTGAGCCGAAAGGAATGATTGATTCAGCGACTCCTTAATATCCGTTGTAAATCAACAGTTCAGGCGGAATTGGGCTTGGTGATTGGCTTGATTTTCCGACTTGCAGTAACCGGGAGTGTTGGAAGATTACCTTTGACACAACGGCGCCGGATTACAAAAAGTGGAAGATGGATGTCCGGGTGATTCCAAAGCCGAAAAAGACCTTTGATTCCAGTGGCTTTACGGTTCATTTGCTGGGGAACGGCTGGTCTTGGAACGACATGGAGCTTCTTATGAAGGACGAGGATCATGGCGGCATTTATACAGCTTCGTTTACCAACAACGACTATGAATTGAACGACTTTTCCTATTATGTCGATAACAGCAACAACTACTGGGGGCTCTATAGAAAATCCGCTGATGCCACTTATTCCGGTTATGATTACGAAAACCTTATGAAGTCAGCTTCTGTTCCCTTCGTGGATGGCTATTACAATCAGAAAGATAAAGACGAGACTTCTCTCTATAGGGCGGAGACGATTGCATTTCCTGAGACAATCAACCATATCGGATATGGACTGGAGCTGTTTGACAATCTCAAGAGCATTACGGTAAACAGCCAAAATGCAGATTATTCTGCTTCGACCGGTGTTTTGTATGATAAGAGGAAGACAATAATTATTTTCTTTCCTCCAAAGCGTGAGGGACGCTATACGGTGCCATCTACCGTAACATCTCTTGACAGCAATGTCTTTTACGGCTCCACGGGTCTTTCTGCTTTGGTGATACCAGCCAGCGTGTCAGATATCAGCGCAGGAGGTTTTGATGGCTGCCCCAACATCAAAAGCTATTCTGTGGACAGCGGTAACCGTTATTACTCTTCACTGGACGGTGTGCTGTTTGATAAAAATAAAACCGGAATCATTGCCTTCCCCAAAGGGAAAACAGGCTCTTATACGATTCCGTCAACGGTAAAGTACCTGAACAAAGTGTTCTTTGATTATGAAGGACTGACTGGCATCGTGATTCCGGCAGGACTAACCTTCGATGATTGGGGGCTTGAGTTCGGAGTAAGAGGAACGCTGCAAAAAATCACCGTCAATTCTCAGAATCCGGAATTCAGTTCCTTTGACGGCGTGGTGCTGAATAAAAACAAAACAGAGCTGGTTTACTGTCCTCCCGGCAAAACCGGCAGCTTCCGGACACCTGAAACGGTGGAAACATTTGGAGAATGGTTTTCAACCGGTTCTCTCAGCAGCATCTATATCCCGTCCAAAGTCAAGTATGTGCGGCTTTTTGGTGATTTTTTATCGGATCAGAGTCCTTTTGGAGAAGAGCTTCAGACGATAACTGTCAGCAAGGATAACCTGTTTTATGCTTCCCAAAACGGGCTCCTTATGAACTATGACAAAACAAGGTTGATGTATATTCCTAAGGGAATGGCCGGTGTGCTTACTATTCCTGAAGGAACCAAAATTGTGGATCAGGGTGTCCTGAATGGTCTGACGCAGGTCAACGAAATTCACATTCCGGCCAGTGTCATGGAATTCCGTCCGCTGAATAATAACTATGATTATTATGGTGAAACTTATTATAGTGACTTTGTTTTCTGTCCTAAGCTGAAAGCCTTTGTGGTAGATCCGGAAAATCAATATTACTCCTCCATGGATGGTGTGCTTTATAATAAGGGTAACTCCGTCACCCTGCTGAGGTGTCCCTGTTCGAAGGAAGCAGTGACACAATTCCCGTCTGCACTCCGTTATATCGATGTATACGCCTTCCATGACTGCTACAAGCTGACGGATTTCCATGTTCCTTCGGGTGTGGTACTCATTAACGGCATGGCCTGTGAAGACTGTGTCGCACTCAAAACCCTCACGATTCCGGCATCAGTGACCACTATCAGTACTATTCTGGAAAAAGATATCAACCGTCTTTACAGATTGTCCGCCTATGTCGATGACTTTGTGGACGGTGACTACAGGAATGTTGTTATTTATGGTGTTCCCCGCAGTGAGGCGCAGAGGTTTGCCGTTCAGAATAACCTAACCTTTAAGGAAATCACTATGGTCAACACCTCAACCCTGCGGAGTGATACGATATATATCGGCTCCAGCCTGAGTATCAAGTGTAAATCCACAGATTCCGAAGGAGAGGTTCAGTATGCTGTTTTCGTCAGACAGGGAAACAGCACGGAATGGAAGAGTGTCCGTGGCTATGCAGCCGGCACCAGTGTTCTCTTCAAGCCTACAGCCATCGGAACCTATACCATCCGGGTCAAAGCGAAGGATTCAGCCGGACACCTTGCTGTCAAGGATCTGACCGCAACTGTCAAGGGATCAGAATTGAAAAATACCTCCACACTTCGTGAGGAATCCATTTATCTCAGCTCCAGGCTCACAGTAAAGTGTAAATCTACCGGTGGGATTGGCACCGTACAGTACGCTATTTATATGCAAAAGAGCGGAAAAACGGAATGGACGAAGATCAAGGATTATACCCAGGACAATACCGTCCGGTTTATTCCCTCTGAAACAGGAACCTATACCATCAAGGTCAAGGCAAAGGATACCACCGGAAAAATATCTGTCAAAGAACTGGCAGCCGTAGTCAAACCATCCGAGATGCAAAACACCTCTACGGTCAATACCGATACCATCAAAGCAGGTGAGAGCGTTATGATCCACTGCACCAGCTACAAGGGCGTAGGAGTGGTATTATACACCATCTATTATAAGTCCTCCACTCAGTCCAACTGGACCAGGCTGCAGGATTATACCCCCGCATCCTCCGCTCAGCTGTCGCTGAAGAAGGCGGGAACATATCAGATTCGCGTCAAAGCAAAGGATATGAGCGGAAAAATCGCCAGCAAGGATCTGACGGTTCTTGTCAGATGAAAATTCACATCTCCACCAGAAAACACACAATAAACAGCCGCCCGGATCAATCGGATCCGGGCGGCATTTTGCGGTTGCTATCAGATGAATTTCGTTTTGAGGGCTTGACTGTTTTATCCGGCGTAGTCTGACCAGCTTCCTTCACCATAGGTGAATTTTGTCTTGTTGATGCCTCTTCCGGCTTTGGGTTCCTTTGACAGATCAATCTTATAGACCTTACCGGTGTTTTCACCCAACTTATATACCAGATCTCTTGTCTGATAGGCGTTGATACCGGTTGCTACCTCATCGTCTGTTACACCGGAGTCAAAAATGATATTGGATGCACCATCGGGAGCAACGACTCTGTAAATGTCTGTGCCGGCAATTTGTTCCATCTGGAAACCCGGCCACTTAGCTTCGTAGAAACCGCCGGTAATGATGTTGTTGGCAAAGCCTTCATCACTCCACCAGTAAGCGTAGACCTTCTCCCATTTGGTTTCACTGTTGTCGTAGTAAACGAAATTGTTTTTATCCTTGAGACGAGGATCGTTTTCATCGATCTTGATTTCTGTCGCAGTCTGGGTGCGCATATCCGTCTTGTCAAAATATTCGATTTTGGCACCGAATTCCAGTGCTTCTACTCTCTGGGTGAAGACGGCCTGCAGGAATTCGGAGAAGATATCTCTCCAGAAGACCATCAGATGGACTCCTTTTTCATATTTGTTATAAATAAACTTGTCTTTCGGGTATCCTTTGTCGATGAGCCGGTTATACATGAGCTGCATTACATCACCGTTATCGAAGCCGTAAGCGCCCGCGTAAAAATAGAGGAAGGGAAGATTGTCTGCCTTGATTTTGTCGTCGACAAAGGTGTTCCAGGTGTCATCACTGTAAACGCTGAAGGTTGCGGAGAGGACACCGCCGGTTCCGAAAATATCCGGATGGGTCAGTACGGTATAGAAGGTTTCCAGACCGCCCAGGGAGGAGCCTACCAGCGCCGTATTACGGGCATCGGTGTAGACGTTATAGTTTTCCTGAATATAGGGAACAATGGTATCGCAGACAAAGTCGGCAAAGGCATTGCCGCGCTTTTCGGATTTCATCCGATACTCTTCAGGGGTATCCGGAGGATTATATATCTCTCCCAGATCCGGCACCAGCTCATCGTCCCGGTCCGTATCGGTGACAATGGCAACGATGATGGCTTTTTTATCTGTTGCTGCCATCATGCCCATAACGCTTTCGGCGACGTTCCAGCTTTCCTTGTCGTTGTCCATTCCTCTGCCTTTTCCGGTTGCCAGAACGCTCTGACCGTCAAAGGTGTAGATAGTGGCATACTTTTCGGAAGACTTTGCGTCATAGTTGTCCGGTGTCCAGATATAGACGGTCCGTTGCTTCCCGTTATCATCAAAGGTTTTTGTCTCAAACTTTGGATCGTATTTAAGATCCATGCCCTCAGCATAGGGAAGAAGAGGGTCATAAGAGAAATTGGGGTCGTCCTTCAGATACCAGCCGGACACATAGCTGTTAAAGGCGACATCCTTGCTCTTTTCCTTGTTGCCATAATTGATGTGAACCATATTGTAAAGCTCCGTATCAGCTTCACAGGTATAGATAAAACTGTCCTCGGTTTGGCTGGCTTTGGTCATGGGGATTTCTTCTGTCGCACCGGATACAGAGTTGATGAAGGTGGCGGTCATAGTATCGTTTTTTACACTGTCACGAATGACCAGCTTCTGCATTTTGGATGCCGTTACAGGTTCGCTGCCGCTTTGCTCGGTTTGACTGTTCTGAACAACCTGTTTGTCATTTGATGAAGAGTTTTTTTCCTCATCTTTCTTTTCGCTGCCGCAGGCGGTCATCAAAGAGAGGCTCAGGCAAGCAGTCAGAAGTGCTGCAGTGAGTTTACGGGTTTTCATTCTGATTCCTCCTTGTAATGAAATGGGCGAAGGAACAATGCATAGACTTTTGAGTCTGTCACTTCGCCCATCTGTATTGTTGGTATTATTATAACATTTTGACAGATGAAAAACAAGTTGTTTTGTATGAAAATACTATTATTATAGAAGAAATTCCTCTACCTTGTCGTCACAGCAGTCAGAAACAGTGTATTGGACTTATATAACATAAACCGTATCAAAATGACATTCAATAGTAAAAATTTTTACTATCTTTGATATTGTATACAGATAAATCAAGTGTTTTCACATGAAAAAATGACAATATAGTATTATTATGTTATAATCTATAGTAGATTGCTGTCTGAATTTGTTAGTTTGCGATGTAAATGTGGGGTAACAGGTTTTCGGCGGCACCCTGGTGAGATTGCGGGATGATTTTTTGTCAATGGGGAATATTACCAGAAAATGGCATCAATAGTGCCCGCTTTCGCCCTGAAACACCGGCATTCTCACAGCGTTGTATCAAAAAATTAAAAAGGGAGATGCGTAGGATGTAAAAAAGAATCAAAAACCGCACACGATCCATTCTTGCAGTCGGGATGACTGCTGCCTGTATTGCTGCAGCAGGGGCTGCTCCTGTGTATGCTCAGAATACGGTCATTACCAATGACACATGGGTTTATTCTGATGCCGCAACCACTAATCTCGCACAGAAGACGAAGGGCACGATCTCGGTGACCCATCTCAATGATCCCGGCCGCCCCTCTGGTGGTACTACTACACCGCCTACGGTAACGGCCTACCAGATTGTCAAGGGTACCTATGAAAACGGAAAATTTGTTGGGTATGTAAAGGATAACAGCATTACAAAAGAAATCGCGGATCTTTCTGCTCCGACTTCAGAGGAGGTTACCGCTATTGCGGCTGAAATTCGTGCTGATACCACTTCTTTGCAAGGCATCCGAATGAACCGCAGTCTGATAGAAGGAACCAGTGACTATCAATATACCGCTGAGGTAGAAGCCGGTCTGTATCTCGTTCTGGCATCCGGAGCAGATACGTCTGTCTATAATCCTGCCATTGTTGCCGTCAACATTACAAGTGAAGTGCTGCCAACCGGTGAAAATGCTACCGTTGGTGAGAATGGCAGTGTGAATATGACGGAATATTTCAATAACCCTCAGAATGCATACCTGAAAACCAGCACTTCCGGCTTTAATAAGGATATCGTCGGGGGCAGCACCCCACTGGGAGAGGGTACCAATACGGAGGGCGATACAGTTAAATTTGGTGATACTGTCAGCTTTAAGTTGGATAGTATGACGATCCCTGAATATACCAATGCCTATGACAGCGTGGTATATAAGATTGAGGATAATCTGGCGCCCGGCAGCTTTGAAAGTATTGTCGATCTGACTGTCAAAGTGGGAGAAGTAAACAACGTTCCGGCCAGTGTCCCTGCTGAAGGAGAAAATCCTGCTGTTACCAATTATACGCTTACCTATACCAAGAACGGTGAGACAACCGTTGATGAGGTGGCGGTAACCGCTGCGAATGCAGATGCCTTCAAGATTGAATTTACGGATGCCTATATCCGTGCCCATGCCAACCAGGCGGTTGAAATTACCTATTCCTCTGTATTCAAGGATACAGCAGGTCTCAACTATGCTGAAAACAAAAATACGGCTAAGCTGACCTACAGCAATGATCCTACGGATTCAAGCAGCACCAAAACCCTGACAGATTCCACCTACCACTACACCTTCGGTATTGATGCGGATATTGACGCACAGGATGCGGATCATAATTTTGAGACCTATGAACTGAATAAGGTTACCGAGGCTCTGAAGCCGAATGAAACCATCACGAATTATACAGATGTGGCTGCAGCCCAGGATGCTCCTGCTACCAAGAAAAGCTCCAAGGCTCTTGCCGGAGCAACCTTTGGCCTTTACAGTAATTCGGATTGTGCAGAAGCACACAGAGTCGGAACAGCCGTTTCCGACAGCAATGGTCATATCAGCTTCCGCGGTCTGGATGTCGGAACATATTATCTGAAGGAAACCTCGGCACCGGATCATTATTCCCTCAATGAGTACATTTTCAAGATTGTTATCAGCGCAACTCTGAATGCAGATGGCGTGATGACCAGCTATAGCATCAATACCTATTACAAAGCAGAGGGAGACAACGATTATACTACCCAGATCGGCGCCGCTACCTATACGAATACGCCTGCGATAAATGAATCAACCGATGCGGTTACCAATACGATTGTGATTGCCAACCAAGACGGCGTTGATCCTGCCGAAGTCATCAACTCTGCGCTGGCAGTTCTGCCTTCCACCGGCGGTGTCGGTACTATTGTTCTGACAGTCTTTGCGGCTATCGGTATGGCTGGCTTCCTGGTACTTTTTATCATCAGCAGGAGAAGAAAAAGAGAGGATGTAAAGTAATTTGGAATACAAGAAAAAACAACACCAGGCTTCTTGCTTGCTGATTTCTGTAGATTATAAAGCAAATCAACTTTACACATTAGCAAAGCTCGATGCAATTATTTTAATGGCAAGCTGATAAACTTAACAGTTTGCTTCAGTAAGGACCTGTCCAATGAAAAAAAAGGAACCATCAAACACGCCCCGTTCGTCCGGGAAGCGACGGGTACTCCAGAACCTTGTGTCCGTGACCGCTGTGATCGGATTTCTGGCCAGCACTGCTGTCCTGCTTTATCCGGTCATCAGCGATCGCTGGAACCGTCAGAGGGACATGGAACTGATCAAGTCCTATAACAGAATGATAGAGTCTGCGGATCCGAAGCAATTTGAGGAGTCACGGCGTCTGGCTGAGGCATTCAATGTTGGCCTGGTAGATGAAAACCGCAATATCGTGACGGACGCAAAATTTGTTCCGGATTCCTATTATGAATCCATGCTTAATGAGATGCACAACGGCATGATATGCTATATTGAGATTCCCTGCGTGGATGTTACCGAGCCTGTCTATCACTATTCTACGGATGAATCCCTCAGCAAGGGAATCGGACATATCCATGGCAGCTCCCTGCCGATAGGGGGCAAGACCACCCATTCCGTACTGACGGGGCACCGTGGACTGCCGAATCAGAAATTCTTTTCTGATCTTGACAAAATGAAAATCGGCGATAAATTCTATATTCATGTTTTGGGAGAAACCCTTGCCTATCAGGTGATTCACAAGGAGATTATCGAACCTACCGATGTCAGCGGACTGATGATCGAGGATGACAGGGATCTTATGACGCTGATTACCTGTGATCCCTATGGTGTCAATACCCAGCGGCTGGTGCTGACCGGTGAGCGGGTTCCCTTTGATCAGAACGATGTCAAGGACGGACTGGTGACGACAGAAAAACACCAGAAGGTTGTGGATCCCGCTATATGGGTATTTTTCGGATTTGTCCTGTTTATTGCGATTCTTGTTTCGGCGGCGCTGATCCGGATGATCATACGCCAGCGGATCCGAAAGAAAAAGGATTCCCATAATGATGCAAAAGAATGAGGCGAACGGCTTCTTTCTGAGGGATTCTGATTCTTGGAATCAGCGCAGATGTGTACCTTTCTGCGTTTTCCCTGAAATATGTTTTTCCCGTAAAACCAGAAGCATTCCCCGGTCTGACAGCAGTTTTTGAAGATATTGCCGGATCGGGTGAATGAACTGCAATCCTATGCTTCAAACCGCAACAGAAAGGAGGAAAACATTGTGCTTAGACATAATCGGCCCGTCATGAAGGTTTTGTCCGTGATTGTAGCCATGATGGTGCTGTGCTCCTGTTTTCCTGTTTTTTCCCTTAACAATGTATTTGCCAACGAGGGAGATGAAGTAACGATTCAGAGCTTTACCGCTGAGGTTCATGGCGGTGCGACTCTGGAAAGCGGAAAGTATGTCTATACGCCTTACTCTATGAATTCCGGTCATGAGTTTGTGTACCGTCTTAGCTATCAGTTTTCCGGTATCGGAAGTCTGCCGGTAGATTCTGTGGAGATCCGTATTCCGCTGCATATCTTTAAGAACCGGAATGACGTCTGGGACGACAATTTTATGCTGCCGATTCCGAGAGATACTCGCAGGCCGGGAGACACTTCCGTTCAGTACAGCGAAGACGTTACCTTTGTCTATACCGTTGACCGGGAGAATGAGCAGATTCTGATTCATAATGTCCGTGAGCTGGATGCCGGTGCAGAGGGCCATATTGATGTGGCTTACAGAAATGCGTCCGTTGTAACGAATTATGTGGATATGCGGGCGTCTGAACCCTTTGAAGCAGTTGTAGAAATCACGAAGAACAATCAGACATATTCGTCAACTGCCACGGCTGAACCCTTTTATATCAATACCAATACCTATGCCGAATCCCAGTATGTGCTGCCGTCCTCCGGTATGGCAGACCAGCTGGTTACTATGGCGATTGCTACTTTGGTATTCATGACATCATCCTGTTACATTCTTTATATTTGCCGCAAAAAACGTTCGGAAGGTATGAAAAAGTAAGTATTATTTCGATATTCACTCTATGACTGCCGCCCTGTGCATTCCGTAAGGAATGTTTCAGGGCGGTTTCCCTTTAAAAAAATCGGTCATAATGACTTCTCAAGCCAAACATTATTGATTTGCGAGGAAACGATTTTCCCCGTATGAATACAAAAAATGTTTTAGGTAGAATCATTCTGAGCATGGAATTTGTCGGGAAGATATGGTATAATATACTCATGGCATAAGCCCATTCGATTGTCTGAGAAAACGCATGATAAAACTAAACAAAAGGAACGGAGGCATTTTATGAGTATTTTTAAAAATCTTAGGGTGGGGAAGAGCGGCGAAATTACGACTTTTGAAATTGTAACGCTGCGGGAAAGCGGGATGCGTTATACAGTGGAATATGAAATCATTCTGAAAAACGGACAGGCGGAGATATCCCGGTATGGCATCCTTTATCATCAGCATAAGGATGAACGGATTCTTGAAAGACGTGCCCTTTGCGATGTGAATTCGATTTTGAAGGTTTTCAATGACTGCAGGATTCTTTCCTGGGACGGTTTTAACGGGCCGCATCCAAAAGGAGTGCTGGATGGCATCATGTTTTCTTTTCGTGCCACTGTCAATGAAGGACAAAAAATATCCGCTCATGGTTCACAGAATTTTCCCAGGTATTACAAGGATTTCACCGGTGCTTTGCACACGCTTCTGGAGAATCAGAAGGAAGAACACTGTTCCTGATGAAATTCATACATACTGTCCTTTTGAACAAGACACTTTGATAATAACACGATCATACTATTTCTGAACAAAAGAAATTCTTTGTATGCATACCGGTCTGCTCCTATCCGTTTTTTTCTTTTTTCTTGGGAAAAATAATCTTCAGGAGATAATTGTGCCTCAAAATGGTATAAAAGCTATTTTTTTCAATTTTACCCAAACTATTGACATTATTGTGTTTTTTTAGTATAATATGGTAAATATAATAGAGGATGTATATATTTGCTGTTATGGATGAGATATGTCTTCAAGCGGAATAAGAGCTGCGCCGTTGTCAGCAACGGATTTTGCAAAAGCTGTGAAGTTCATTCTTGAAAATTCCCTGATAATACAGAATCATTCGGACTCATGCAAATTACCTCGATCATACCCAATCGTCAAGTGCTGTAAAGTAAACCACATTACAGTACTTACTTGAAAAGCAAATTTACTTAATAGCGGGAATTATCTTTTGAAGCCCCTTATTTTTCCTTGATAGGAGAGAGACAGTATGAACAAAACAAACCCGAAGAACTTTTCGCCAATGTGGTCGGATTCTATGAATCCGACAAGGCGGAAGCAGGTGGATATGTCGGTTTTCGACATCGGATTACAGAGAGGAGGATGTTAAAAATGATCAGAACTCGAAACAGCTTTACACAGACGGTGTCCCTTTCGCTGATTATTGTGATGGTTCTGTCCTTGTTTGTTCCGGCTTTTTCCGTCTCGGTTCGTGCGGATGAACCCATTGTGATGTCTACGGAAAGTCAGACCATCAAGAGTTTTAATGTTTATCTTCTGTCCGGTGCCAGTAATCAGGGTACGTTTTCAGAGCCGGATTATGTCTGGACGCCATCCTCGCCGGATGCCAAGCACACCTTTAAATACCAGGTGGACTACGCTTTATCCGGAACGGGTTCGCTGCCCGCTGGTTCTGTGCAAATCTCCATTCCGAAGCATATTCTGAAAGACAGAACCGGTGCCTATGCCGATATGTATGAAATTGCTTATCCTGAGGCAAGTGAGGTTCCTGAGGATGATGACGAAAACGAATTTGTGTATGTTGAGAGAGAAAACGATATTCTTATTTACAACCGCAAGGAACTGGATGCCGCTGAGGAAGGCTCCATACAATTTACCTACACCACAACGAAACAAACCTTTGAATACATTGATATGAGCCTTTCAGATCCCGTGGATGCGGTCCTGAATATCGAGAAGCCAAGCCCGGATGCCCCGGATGACCCGGAGCAGATTGAACATCTGCATACAACAGCCACTGCTTCTGCTGTCACGATTGATACTACCGCAAGGCTGACCAGCGTATCCAAAAACGCAAGCCGCGGCTTGATTCAAGACTGGAACTCTTCCTGGGGCGATCCTGCGGATTTTGGGATTGATCATCCTGAAGATTACTGTTACTATCTCTGGGATGTCTATGTCTATGCTTCTGCCACGCAGCCTTTTGTTATATCTTTTGAGGATTCGGTTACAGGAGATCATGGCGATGCCTCCTTTGTCGGAATGTCCCTGAACGGTAAAAGTGGGTATTATTCCAGCGATCTGACCACCAGCGTTCTGAAATATGACAATAGCAGTTCCCATCAATATGTCATCACTAAGCATCTCAAGGAAACCTACTCGGAATTGGAATATTATCAGATCAAAAATCAGATTGACGCAACCCTGCATCCGATTGATGAAATTGATCCGGATACAAGCGGTTCCTCCACTGCGGTCTATACCTTCCGGAAGCCTGTGCCGGAGTATCCTATCGGTCAGGTCAATTTTTGGAAATATCCCCACGGCAGAAGATATTATGGCAATGACAGCCCCATCGTGAACTACCAGCTGGGGGAGTTTGTGGATCACGAGATTGAAGAAATCTACCGGAATCTGGACTTTACCACACACATGGTGGCTCATACCTATCCCTGGACCATTGAGGACGGTCATCTGGTCACCGATGTGGAATATTACGGCAAAAAGCCGTTGACCTTTACAATTACAGATGAGACCTTCTACTTCAGGGACGACCTGACATCCACCCATACGCCGGATGAAAAATACCATCTGAGCTGTGAAGACTTTGAGATTTACAAGCTCGGCTTTTCCTATTCTATGAGTGGTGCCAGATGGGATGAGAATCTTCTTAAGTTTGTTACTACCGCTCCTGTCTACACGGATGATCACAATTTCCATTTTTATGCCAAGTTCGACACCGATGAGGAATGGACAGATATCGGTGTATTCCACCTGAAAACCAAAACGGCTGAGATCCATGACAATAGGGTTGTCTCCATCACCGATGGGATGGTCACCTTTGTGGACCATGCTCAGTGCGTGGGCTACAAGATCGTTACCAGCAACGCTTTCTATATGATGGATCTGTATGCAACTCCGTACTGTAAAATCTGGCATTCCGAGAAAATCGACAGTCTGATCGCGGAAGGCTATGCCAACGGTGAAAAAAGAGCCTGGCTGACAAACCTTGCAAACGGTAAGATCTATGCCAGCGATATCGAGCATGCCAGTGAGGAAAACCTTATCCTCGAAAGGGACAGATATGCGGTTGATATGATCATCGGCTATGAGAAGCACTCGAATATCTACAAAGAATCCACCTACATGACCAATGATAAGATTAAGAAAACCGTAACAGTGGGCTGGAAAACAGAAATGTATGAAAACTACATGACCCAGGACGGCACCATTTACGTCCCACAGGGGAAGGGTGTTTTCTATGATCTGATCCCGAATGGCGGTGAGGTGGACCTTGACACTGTTGCGGTTATGCATAATTGTTCTTTGTACAGCAATGGCAGGGTATCCGCCAACGGACAGTACCTCAGAGATTCTCAATTTGAGACATCTACGATTGTTAATTACCACAATACCGGACGAACGCTTTTAATCGTCCGACTGAAGGAGTCAACAAAAGGGGCTTTACTGCTGACATACGCTACCAAGCATTCATGGGAGAGTCTGTTTGACTTCGGCGTAAATCTACATAATTCTGTTGCCTTTGAAACAGGCAACGATAAGATTGCCGGCGGCTATCCTGACAACGGCGGCAGAATCGCGGATGCCAGTCTGATGGCGGATCTTGACGATGATTCGGACGACAAAAGATTCCTTTATGCCGAGCGGGACCGTTTGGTTAACGTTCTCTATGCGGTCAGCTCCGGATTGAATAAAAAGGTCAAGGCGGACAGCGGGGCCGGGTATTCCAGAAAATCTACTGTGCATCCAAGTGAGGGTTATTCTTACTATTTACGGTTTAAAAACGACTTTGTAACCAAGGCAAGCAATATTGTTTTATTTGATAATCTGGAGAATTATCAAGACACAGCGAAGTTCGTAGAAAGCCAGTGGCACGGCACACTGCAGACCATAGATGTATCGCAGATTGTGAAAAAGGGTGCTGCCCCTGTGGTTTACCTTTCGGAAACTACAGTCAGCGTTGCCGATTATGCCGGAACCGATCTCAGTCAGTCCACTTCCTGGAAAACCATGGACGATTTTATCAGCGAGCACGGCGATCTGTCTCTGGCAAAGGCGATTGCCATTGATGCAAGTAAGGACAGCAGCGGCAACGACTTCATTCTTGGCGCCAACGAGTCTATCGCGGCAATTATTCACATGAAAGCGCCGGATGCCGACCCTGATGTGGCCCTGCCGGAGGGTCAGGATGCGCCTATGGCATTCAATGATATTCACGCTTTCGCACGTCTGATGAGTACTTCTTCCGAGGAGTATGCAGTGGAAAGACTCATCGACTGGAACTACGATGCCGCAGAGCTTCGCGTGGTGGCGGACCTGCCGATTCTCAAGGTAGACGCTACCGACAACACCACACCGGTTCCCAATATTTACTTCAAGCTGAACGGCACTTCCGATTACCACACCTTCGTGGAGGAAATCCTGGAGTCTGACAATGAAGGAAAGCTGACATTCAAGAATATTGAAAAGGGCAGCTATGAGCTGACGGAATACCTTGGTTCTATCGATTATCAGAAAATCGAAGGCATCTTCCGGATTGTCATCGACAAGGACGGCAAGGTGACGGTTAACGGCGAACCCTTGGACGATGCTCTGGGGTATTATCTGATTGGCGATGAGCCCCGTGTTCACACCGATATTTCCTTCAACAAGCGGGATGAGAAGAAAAAGGCCAAGCCCGTTGTGGGAGCGCAGTTCCGGCTGTTCGGCACCTCCGGCTATGGCAATGAGATTAATCTCTACGCCACCTCTGATGAGGAGGGTGTGGTCACCTTTGAAAACGTTGAGCTGGGTACCTACAGTATGACCGAGGTCAATGTTGTGCCGGGGTATAACCGCAACGACACGGTCTATGAGGTACGGGTCAGCTCCGAGGGGCTGTTTACCATCACTCCCAGCACCATGGAAAAGGACGGAAGCCTGTCGATTTATAACCTCCCGCTCCAGTCCTTCACCATTCAGAAGCAGAGCGCAACAGAGGTTGAGGGCATTTCCAGTCCTATCGGCGGGGCAGTGTTCCGTCTTTATGGTACCTCTTTCACGGGCAACGAGATCGACATTGAGAAGACCACGCAGACAAACGGCCAGGTCACCTTTGAGACGCTGGAAAACGGCACCTATCAGCTGTATGAGGTTTCTGCCCCTGAGGGCTATATCCGTGACCCCAACACCTATTTAGTTGTGGTGCAGGACAGCGGCGTCACTATTGACGGTCTGACAATAAACGAAAACGGCCATTTTGTCGTCAAGGACGAAGACAACAGCAAGGTTATCATCACCAAGAAGTGGGTGGACAGAGCCACCAACGACACCCGTCCTAATCCTATGATTCATCTGGGTGTCGAGGGCGACGCACCAGTTGCGGTTTTTGACGATAACATTGACAGCAATGGCAATCATATCAGCATCCTGTCCGATGTCACCAGCCTGAGCAACATCAAGCGCTTTGCCTATGAACCTGACGATACCAAAGCTGACGTTTATATCAATGAAAAGAAACAGGCAAAACGTATCGATACCGGTGCTACCCAGTATAGCATTTATGCCTGGTATATCGACGACTCTTCTGCAGCAGACTACGGGACTGTTTACTGGTGGTCAGACGCTCCATCCGTCTACATGGTCAACGAAGCGCATCATTTATGGTACGGACTGACCAACTGTACCAGTATTGATTTCTCCGGCATCAACTTCTCCCATCTGACGGACATGAGTCATTTGTTCTATAACTGCAGTAAGCTGACCAGTAATCCAGCCAGTCTTGATCTGAGCGGCTTTGATACCTCCAAAGTGACGAATATGAGCTTCATGTTCTATAATTGTTATGGTCTTACCAGCCTGGATCTGAGCGGCTTTGATACCTCCAACGTGACGAATATGAGCTACATGTTCTATAACTGTTATGGTCTTACCAGCCTGGATCTGAGCGGCTTTGATACCTCCAACGTGACG
>CACYCV010000246.1 GCA_902772955.1 uncultured Ruminococcus sp. | reverse complement strand
GTCCTTTCCCTTCCCTATCACGGCAACCGCACAAAAACCGTACGGGTATTCGTACCTGCCCATGAAGAAGGCGAAACCCTTCCTGTGATCTATATGACAGACGGACAAAATCTGTTTGAAAGCAGCCCTCTGCAGTATGGCTGCTGGTTCACCAGAGAAGCTGTCCGGGAGGAACAGACCAAGGGCAGCAAGGGCGCCGTGATCGTCGGCATACATAATGACGGCACTCCCCTGGAACGCGCATGTGAGCTGCTGCCTGGAACCATTGCCACCCTCCTTCCTCCCCAGGGACCCGGAGCAGAGCAAGCCAAGGATCTGGTTCCCGAAGGGGAAATCTTTGATGATTTCATTCTCAGAACCGTGATGCCCGCTGTAGAGGCGCAATTTCCTGTAAAAACCGGCAAAGCACATACGGCGTTCTGCGGCAGCTCCTTCGGCGGTCTGGAGTCCTTTTTCACGGTTCTGTCTCACCCTGATCGCTATGCTGCGGGAGGATTTTTTTCTCCGGTATTCATGATGTTTCAGAAGGAAGAGTTGAAAGACTGGATTTTTTCCAAAACGGAGGATCCTGCATCGCTTTCCTTCCTCTATTTGTATATGGGCGGCAGCGACGACATGGAAAAAGCTCTGACTCCCGATTTTGAGCTGGTCTGCGATACTCTTCAGCAGCGCTGTCATGAACAGCAGTTCAAAAAGCTGGTCCGGAAGGATATGCCCCACCATGAAACCGCCTGGAAAACTGCTTTTCAGGATTTTCTGCACATTTTTCTTTCCCAGCAGTAAGCATCCGGCTGTGCCGTGGGCAGTTTTTCTTCTCACGGAAGCCGGAACAGTTTTTCGAAAAAAAGCACACCGGATTCTTCCTGAGCGCAAGGACCGGTGTGTCTTTTTTTATTCTTCTGACAGAGCAGGCTTGATTTCCTGGTAATAATGGGCTATCATCAGGTCGGTTATCAGGCCATAGCTTTTGATGCCGCTTTTCTGAGCATTGGATTTCAGGTAGGTATCGTTGACCTTGGCTGCAGTTTTGGCAACCGGTGTTTCAAATTGCGCCCAATAGGAAGAATAATTTCTCAAATCCCGGTGAATCGCATCGGTCAGATGGGATTCATAAGCGGCATAGAGTTCCTTATCCGCTCGGTAGAGATGTCCGGCACAATAAATCAGTGCCATCAGATAGCCGGAATACTGCACCTCCGGCTTGTCCGAATAAATGCAGGATAAATAGGCAACCAGATTGGCATCCTCCTCATGCATAATTCCCCGGACATGAGCCAACTCGTGGCACATAGTAAAGGGAATCGTAGCCGCAGGCGCATCGGCATTGATATTGGCTTCAAACGTAAAGGGAAAATACACGCCTGTAATATTCAGGTAGGACATTCCTCTGGACAGCATCACCTTTTTCGGGCGACTGTATCCGTCTGCAATAAAGGAATAGCGGCCATGCAGGGCATTTACGGCTTCGGCTGCGTCATACGCTGCTTGTGTAGTGTCCAGTGTCATGACGCCCTCTTCATTTTCCGGCAGTTCCCGGCGCAGCTCGGCCGCCCGGTCGGCATAATAGATACAAACCTCCTGCAGCTCCTCCGCGGATCGTTTTGTGGTTTGCAATCCCATAAGAGAAATCACATCCGTGCAGTAATAATTGATGCCGCAGTTGGTAACAAACAAAAAGAAGATCAGGGAGCCAAAAGCAATCAGCCGCAGAAAACCTTTTCCCACGGTTTTCAGCCGTCTGCCTTTTCCTTTGACAATTCTGACCATCACCAGCACCAGATACGTCAGCAAACCCAAGGGCAGCAGCATCAGGAGGATTTCTCCGAAGGAAACCGGCAGTATTCCGGAAATCCTGTTCCAGAAAACCGACACAATCCGATAGACTGAGCCGCAATACCAATCCGCAAATCCCCGGATATTCTGTGCCATCACCAGCAGCACCCCTGCAGCAGGCAGCAGCATCAGCAGCCAGAACCAGACCGAACGCACGCACAGCCCCAGCCATCCGGGAATTTTCCGTAGCACGCGAACGGGCAGAGAAGGCTTCGCAGGGAATGATGATTCCTTCACGAGAACTCCTCCTTTCTATCTCAAATTATACCCTATTATATCATTTTCTACCTCAAAAAACAATCCTTTCACTCCCAATGCACGGAAATCAATTTTATCCTGACAATCTTGTGGCTTTGCCCCAAACCCCACCAAGGGACTTCTCGGGTCTTACCTGTCGGCTCGATCGGCGCTTCTCAGCCTTTGGCTGAGAGGTCTCCACCGGAGACCCGCGCTCCTTGGAACCCTCGGCAGGGACGCAATCCCTGCACCCGATGTCTGAATGACGGTGAAAGGATCGGAAGAACGCGTTACAACGCCTTCCCTTAAGGAAGCGCTGATGAAATCCGGTACCTGTATTGTGCTGCCAGATTTTTCGTCAGATTGTATCAACATTCCGCAGGAGTACTGACGTATTTCAGGGGATTATGGTACAAGATGACGGCGCAGCGCATCCCAAGGGCACTTGTTTTACTGCGCCTGCGCTCCCAATTTCGCACTCAACTCTTTCCGATGCGTAAATCTTATACCGCGGCAAAACAGTATTCTATGCGGAAAACTTAGACACGAATTGACACCAGAGGCACTCCGGCTGAGCCGAAAGGCATGATTGATTCATCGGTTTCTTAATAGTTTTCTATCCGAAGGGGTACAGGGGGCGACCGGAAAGCCCCCCCGCGTATGCCTGTCGTGTTCGCTTCGCTAATATCCACACTTTGTATAATGGGAAAGCAAGGGAATATTTCCAGCAAAAAACGATTGCAAAAAGGAGCCCGGTTTAATATGATGGAATAGTACCCATTTGTCTATTTTGGAGTGAGCCTGATGAAAATCGAACAGATCGACCGGACAAGAATTCTGATTTCTCTGGGAGAAGCAGATCTGAAAAACTATTCTGTCACCTTTGAAAGTCTGAGCCTGTCAGAGGAGCATTCCCGTCAGGTTCTTCGGGAGCTGCTGCACACGGCCTCATCCCGGACGGGCATCAGCTTTCACAACAAACGCATTGTTATTGAAGCCCTGAAATATGAGCACGGCTGCCTGCTGCTGCTGACCCTGTCTTCCCGCTCCGGCAAAAAGAAGCGTTATCGGCTTCGGTTTCATCATTCCCTTTATCTATTTCGCTTTGAGTGTGCGGAGCATCTTCTTTCTTGTATTGCCGCTTTATATCCTCTTCCCCGACAGAATGTCAGCAGCTCCGTCTTCCGGGAAGGAGAACGATATTATCTGGCCATTAGTGCCGGCCTGGAAAAGATCCGGAAAATTGCTCCTATCGCCGGAGAATTCGGTGACCCTCAGCACTGCGGAGCAGTGGATTATGCGTTCCTGCTGGAACACACCTGTCCTCTCGTGAGGAAAACGGCCATTGAAACCATCGGAATGCCTCTTGCCGGACAATGCCGCAGATAAGGGAAATTTTCCTGAACAAGAGACAATAAAACGCCGGACAGCTATGAACCCTTTGCGGTTCATCGTTGTCCGGCAGATCATTGGCCGTTATCAGGTTGTCAGGGAGTCTTCGGCGGCTCGACAAGGGCAGGGAATTCACTGGTATCGCTGAAATCACTGTCAAAGTCCTCTTCATCGTCTTCGTCTTTTTCCAGCTGCTCTTCGTCCTCCTCATAGCTTTCAATAATGCCCTGAGGAGCGGTCACAACAGGCGTAAACCGAAAAGACAGCATGGTTTTTTCGGTACCCAGGGTGATGACAGACCGGATACTGTCAACGATGTGCTTGAGGAAAAATCCGAGCATCCCGCCGATGAGATAGAGAATAATATCGTCCACATAAACGGTTCCGGTATTAAAGGAGAATTGCAGAATTTCCACTGTCAATCCAAGAACAAAGGATACAAACAGGATAGTCCACCAACGGGTCCTTGGTCTGAGAATCGTGATACTAAAGGACAAAGGTGCCAGCAGAAGACCGTTCCACAGCAGATATAAGAGTCCCCAGGTGTTGATATTCTCGATACACTGTCCGATGCGCTGGGTGGGAATGAAGTAGATGGTTCGCGACCCTGGCAGGGTATTGGGAGATGACGGTAAAATCTGGACAAATACCAGCACCAGCAGATAAATAATCACCAGTCCGCGGAGACTCAGCACCAAAAAACGACAGAACCCGGCACGGGACTCATCGGAATCGCGTGGCTCATGGGAAAACAGCCGCATCAACATCGTGATAAAAAACGGTACCGTCCATAGGATGAACATCGTAACCAGCTGATATTCTGAAATCGATGGCCAGTAATTCAACCCAGAGGTAATGAGGCCATGCACCGTTCCGAACAAAAACGTCCCCAATGTAATCACAGAATTCGTCAGCAGAGCGGCACCGACGGCTTCATAACGCTTAATGATGAGCAAAAAGACAATGGTAATAATGAAGGCTGCCAGAAAAACACAGGTTTCCGACAGGGAAATCGTTTCAATATTATTGTTGTTCCGAAAATCGTTCGGAAGTAAATTCAGAATCAGCCCGACAGCCATGGCAACATACAATTCACCGATGCTGAGCTTCTGGCTGGGAAGAACACTCATTTGCGATTCCTCCTATATCTCAAATAATCTTCAAGGATAATCACTGCCGCTACACTATCCACTACGGCCCTGCGCTTTTTTCCTCTGGTATTGGTAGTATTCAGATAATTATGAGCCGTTACCGTAGTGCCTCTTTCGTCCTGCAGCACTACCTCCAGTCCGGTAGTTTTCTGCAGCAAACCGGCAAATGCTCTGACACGCTCTGCGCTCTCCCCTTCCGTACCGTCCATGTTTTTAGGCAGCCCCAGTACCACTAATTCCGCCTGCTTTTCCTGACACAGCTGTGCGATCATTTCTGCCAGTATCTCCTGATGCACCTCTTTGATCACAGTCACCGGTGAAGCCATCACCTCACCCGCATCACAGACAGCGATTCCTGTCCGGACACGACCGTAATCCACCGATAAAATAACCATTCCGCTTTCCCCGTTTCCTTTATTATGCCAGAGGTTCCCTGGTACTGAGGTCTCCGCTCAGGTGTTCGGTATAGTTCTCATACAATACGACAGGCCGCAGCTTTTCATCAAACTGCACCGCATTGACAGACATATTGGGACCGAGCCGGATTTCTCCGATGCGTTCCACCGGGAGTCCATGGAGAAAGCACATGATATTCATAATCGCACAGCCATGAGACACCAGACAAACGGTTTTGTTCTGATTGTCCCGGACGATTCTCATAACAGCCTCGCTGACCCGATCATAAACCTCCCGCATACTTTCACCCTCAGGCGCATGAAAGACTTCGGGATGACGCTTCCAGTTGTCATACTGCTCCGGATAACGCTGCTCCACCTCGGTAAGAGGAATCCCCTCCCATTTGCCGGCATTGATTTCCACCACGCCGTCATCAATCACATGAGGGACCTGATGATAGCGGTTAATGCCCTCGGCTGTTTTTTGGGCCCGCTTTTTGGAGCTGGAATACACCACATCAATCGGTTCCTCCCTCAGCAGCAAAGCAGTCTGCTCAATCTGTCTGGCTCCCAGAGGGGTGATATCGGTATCAATTCTTCCCTGAAAAAAACGCTGCAGATTTCCTTCCGCCTGACAGTGGCGCACAATCAATAGTTTAGTCATACGAATCTTCCTTTTTCTGTGATGCTGTCATTCCTTAGAACACTGTCTGTCGGGACAATCAATTCCTTAGTCGGTTATCACCGTGTTGGTCAGTTCCGTCACGGAGTTCATGCCATGTTCGTCCAGAAAAGCGTTGAGTCCCTCGGTGATTTTCACAGGCGCATAGGGATCTGTAAACAAAGCGGTACCAATCTGCAGCGCATCGGCGCCTGCCATGAGCATTTCCACGGCATCCTGCCAGGTGGTAATGCCGCCCATTCCGATAATAGGGATTTTTACAGCCTTCCGAACCTGCCAGACCATTCTGACGGCCACCGGAAACACTGCCGGTCCGGACATTCCGCCGGTGATGTTCCGGATAATCGGCCGGCGGGTGCGGATATCGATCCGCATCCCCGTCAGGGTATTGATCAAAGAAACCGCATCGGCACCCTCGCTCTCTGCAGCCTGGGCGATAGAAGCGATATCTGTCACATTGGGGGACAGCTTAATAATCAGCGGTTTTTTGCAATGCTGTCTGACAGCCTTTGTAATAGATGCCACCGATTCACAGGAGGTGCCAAACTGAACCCCGCCCTCTTTGACATTGGGACAGGAAATATTCAGTTCGATCATGTCAATCTCCGTATCGGAGAGAATCTCCGCCATTTTGCAATAATCTTCTTTTGTACTTCCGGCCACATTGGCGATAGCAACGGTATCCTGCTGCTTCAGCCAAGGAAGGTCCTCCCGGATAAAATGCTCGACCCCGGGATTCTGCAGTCCCACGGCATTCAGCATTCCCATAGGGGTTTCGGCAATTCTCGGAGGGGGATTGCCCGGACGCTCCTGCAGTGTGGTTCCTTTGCAGGAAATGCCGCCGAAGACGGAAAGAGGATAAAATTCGCTGTATTCCCTGCCAAAACCGATGGTTCCGGAGGCTGCAATAATGGGATTATGAAATTCCACACCAGCGATGGTTACACGAAGATCTGCCATTACCAAGCCACCTCCTCACTGTTGAATACCGGTCCGTCCTTGCAAACGTGCTTATAGATGATCCTGCCGTTTCCGTCCTTGATTGCAACGGCACATCCAAGACAGGCTCCGACTCCGCAGGCCATGCGCTGCTCCAGGGATACCTGACATGGAACACCCTTTTCCTCAGCCATTTTGGCAATGTTCCTGAGCATGGGCGTCGGACCGCAGGCACAGATCATCTCGGCATCATCAATCACCTCCGCAAGAGGCTGAGTGACAAAGCCGTGTATGCCAAAGCTTCCGTCATCCGTTGTTACAATCAGACGACAGCCTGCCCTTTCAAAATCTTCCGACAGGATGACGGCATCCTTGTTCCGGAAGCCGTTGATAACAATCGCATTCGGACCAAACTGCATAGCGCTGTACAGCATAGGAGGCACACCGATTCCTCCGCCGACAAAAACAGTTTTTTTATCAGGCTCCAAGGAGAACCCCCTGCCCAAGGGAGCGATGATATTGATTATTTCCCCTGTTTTGATGCGGGAAAGTATTTCGGTACCCTCTCCTCTGACTTCAAACACCAGACGAATCAGGTCACCCTCCACCTGACAAACGGAGATCGGGCGCCGCAAGGTCTTTCCGGGAACCAGTACCTGAACAAACTGTCCCGGTCTGGTAATGGAGGCTAATGTCTGGTTTTGCAGGTAAAAATCGTATATCGTGGGTGTCAGCCGGTTCTTGGACACCAGCAAACAGTCCTGTGCATCATATTTCAAGATTATCCTCCCCTTCGCATTACTATCCGTTTTATTATAACACATTTTGTTACGTTTTTGAATAGAGATTTTAAAAAAACTAAAAATTCTTTGTTTTTTCCTCAATTATTATACTCTACTGACATTGATAATCATAGGTGATAAAAAATTCAAACAGCACAAATTTGAATGGCACCTGATTTTTCCGCCGACTTTCTCCGCCGGAAAGGGCGCAAGATAAGTTGGTGGCTTCGCCCCCAAGCCCCTTTGGTGTTTCGCACTCTGCGGAGTGCGCCCAGGGACGCTGTCCCTGGACCCTGCAAGCCTTTGAAAAGGCTTGAGCGAAACTTTTGATGTTGCGAAGCACATTTTTCGGGTTAAAAGAAAACCGCTCCAGAGCGCTCCGTGAGGAGCGTGAGGAGCGGAAGCCGCGGCAGTAAAGCTGGACACGGCAAAATCAAGCGGAACGGAGTGGAGCGCGCCGCGAATCGACAGCGGAGGCACTCCGC
>CACYCV010000245.1 GCA_902772955.1 uncultured Ruminococcus sp. | reverse complement strand
TTCGGGAAAAAAGAATAAAAAGAATAGATAATAATAAAGAATAGATAAGCTGCAGCAGGACAATTTGTGAAAATTGCCTGCTGCAGCCTTTTTTTGCTTTGCTTTACAGTAGGGGGGACCGTAATGGCAGTTATGCAAGAGAGACATACAGGACAAGCACAGATGTCGGTCGTACCTTACAGTGATGAGAATTACGCGGACATTTTTTTTAGTCTTCAGAAACCGGCTGATTCGGACCCGAAACAGGTAAATTCGGATCTGATGCAGACAATCAGGGACATGTCAAAAAAGGATTTTGAGACTGAAAAATCCGAAAATCCCATAAAAGAGAAAAAGCATGTCCGGTCGGATATCAGCGGCATGCGCTCCGGAAAGCTCACTGACTGCAGTAAAACGTACGGAAAAGAAACGTGGAAGCAGCTATCTGTGGGAATGCAGATGTGACTGCGGAAATACGGTTTATAATGATTGATATTGGTCAGGATAATGGAAGAGGCAGAGTCTTAGGTCTGCCTTGCCACAAGATATTCAGCAACGGATTCTTCTACAACACTGTTTAGACTTACGTTGTGATTATATGCATAAACGGCAGCTTTCTTATGAAGATCCGGATTTTTAAAGCGGACATTAAAGCTTCCTTTAAAAGCTTTATCTGGAGTTTTTCCCTCTTCAGAGCAAAGCTCCAGATAATCATCAACAGCGCTGTGGAAATCTTCAATAAGTTCGGAAACAGTAGTTCCCTCATAAGAAATTAAAGATCGAATCCCCTGAACTTTTCCGAAGAGAATCTGATCAGCTTCGGAGAATTCTACGCTGCCAATATAACCTTTATATTCCATTGTGTTGTTCATATCAATCCCTCCTGTTCCAGTTTCTCGCGAAGCTGTTTTACCTGGTATTCCAGAAGCTCCTTGGAACAGTATATCATTGAAATACGACACTTGCAACTAATTACAGTTGCAAATTCAGTCTGAAGCGATAAAAAGTGGCTGCAGGACCCAAAGGAGAAAAAGAACAAATCAGGACAAGTTGGCGTATGGCATGGATCAGGAAGAAGTAAGAACAAGATAAGGCATGCTGCAGGATAATTTGAAAAAATTGCCTGCTGCAGCTTTTTTTTTCATTTTTCACAGAATCAGGATGCAATAATTGTTGACGAGGGACATTTTTGCATTTAAAATATTTATATAGGTTATTTAATATGGTTAACCAGAATATTTTTTTGACTTTAATACTGCATGAACCTTGAGAGAGACTTGTAAATACAGGAACGTACGTGCAAGGTCATTTTAAATAGAAAGCCGGCATCATCCGGTTTTTTCTTTTCTATGATATCGGGAAAAAATATTCTATAAATATATGCCGGCGCCTTTTACATGGAAGGGCATTGCTGTAATCGGAACTTCCGATAAGAAATATTACAGGGACAACCTCTTCGGAGATATTGAGTATGGAGAAAAAGAAGCTTACAAAAAAAGAAATCAGATACCGGAAAAAATTTATCCGGACATTGAGGGATACGCTTCACACGGCCATCGTCATAGCGGCGATTGCGGTATTGATCTCCAATCTTATGATCCCGGTCCTTCGAATTTACGGCCATTCCATGAATGAGACCCTCGATGAGGGGGATATCGTTCTTTCGGTAAAGGGCAGCAGTTTTAAGACCGGCGACATAATTGCTTTCTATTATAATAATAAATTACTTGTAAAGAGGGTAATAGGATACGCAGGTGACTGGATCGATATTGATGAAGACGGAAATGTCTATGTTAATAATAATAAGGTAGAAGAACCCTACCTTGAGAAAAAAGCCAAAGGCGAATGCAACATCGAGCTTCCGTACCAGGTTCCGGAATCAAGAATATTCGTCATGGGAGACAACCGTGAGGTATCTGTCGATTCGCGCAACACTTCGGTCGGATGCGTGGCTGAGGAGCAGATTGTCGGGAAAATAGTTTTCAGAGTATGGCCTTTAAGCGGAGCGGGGTTCATCCGCTGACGCAGCAGCTTAAAGTACCGGCTGTGAGACATGAACGCATAAGAGAAGTAAGAATTTTTTATACGAGGACAGAAGATGAGACCGATTTATGAGTGGATTCGAAAAAATATAACAGTGCAGACGATCTTAAAGAACAAGCGAATGCTGGCTCTCTGTATAAGTGTGATCGTAGCATTCACAACGACCTATGCTCTGATCCTTCCCGCAATCACCGTGACGGTCGATCAGGCCGGGGAGATGGGAGGTCTGGATGTTGAGGTGAACGGCAGTGATGCGGAGGAGGATACGGCAAATGCCGGCTCAGAAGAGCTGTCCGGTTCCCCGGAAGACGGATCATTACAAACGTCGGAAGACATCGCGGATCCCGAGACAGAAGACATCGCGGATCCCGAGACAGAAGACAGCCCGGATCCGGAGATGACCGAAGAAGAAGAGAATCCGGCTGAAATGCCTGCACCGGAAGAAGCAGAAACAGTCGCCGCTTCTGAAGGAACAGTTTTCCCGGTCGCCGGAACCGTCTATGCCCACACGCTCAATATCCGCT